>SKRE01000070.1 GCA_007118655.1 Clostridiales bacterium
CCTGTATCGAATAGTTATATAGATTAGCCACTTAAAACTCTCACTAGATTAGTGGGAGTTTTAGACTTAAATACTCAAATTGGAGGGATACTATGAATTATCATGATTTGCAGTATAAATATCCGTCAAAACGCACGTTAGTCTATGGAACAAAAGGTATGGTCGCAACTTCCCAACCCCTAGCAGCCCAGGCGGGATTGGACATAATCAAAAAAGGAGGAAACGCTGTGGATGCCGCAATAGCCACTGCAGCCTGCTTGACCGTTGTGGAGCCCACTTCCAACGGAATCGGCGGCGATGCTTTCGCCATTGTCTGGATGAAGGATAAAATATACGGATTAAACAGCAGCGGAAAATCTCCTGAAAGCATTTCCATAGAAAAGCTTAAAGCCATGGGTTATGAAACCATGCCGAAGCACGGGATGATTCCCGTAACCGTACCGGGAGCACCAGGAGCTTGGGCGGCGCTTTCAGAAAGATTCGGAAACCTTACGCTAAAAGAATGCTTAACTCCCGCAATTGATTATGCAAAAGATGGTTTTCCGGTTTCTCCAATCACGGCAACATACTGGGAGCGAGCTTTCAACGCTTATCAAAAATCCTTTAAGGGGAAAGAGTTTAGCAGCTGGTTTGACACATTTGCCCCGGAAAATCGAGCCCCGAAACCCGGAGAAGTATGGTCGTCAAAGGACCATGCCAATACCCTGAAACTGATCGGAGAAAGCAATGCTAAGGAATTTTACCAAGGCAGTCTGGCAGATAAAATCCATGGCTTTTCTAAGCAGCATAAAGGGTTTTTGGAAAAATCTGATTTGGAAAACTTTCAACCGGAATGGATAGAACCGGTAAAACTTAATTATAAAGGGTATGAAGTATGGGAGCTCCCTCCCAACGGTCAAGGCATTATTGCTTTAATGTCCTTAAATATTTTGCAACATCAAACCATAGAGAGTAGAGATTCTGAGAATACCGTTCATAAACAAATCGAAGCTATGAAGCTTGCTTTTGAGGACGGTAAAAAGTATATTACGGACCCTGAATTTATGAAGGTTTCTAATGAGGAATTGCTTTCTTATGAATACGGAAAGAAGAGAAGTGGGGAAATAAGTGAAGAAGCCATGCTCCCCAAACCGGGAAAACCGGGTAGTAGCGGAACGGTTTATTTAGCCACCGCCGATGGAGAGGGGAATATGGTGTCTTTTATCCAAAGTAATTATATGGGCTTCGGTTCAGGAGTGGTAATTCCAGGAACCGGGATCGGACTTCAAAATCGGGGTCATAACTTTAGCTTAAATCCCGATGACTATAATGCCCTTGCCCCGGGAAAGCGCACTTTTCATACGATTATTCCCGGGTTTTTATCGAAAGAAGGTAAGGCTCTGGGTCCTTTCGGTGTTATGGGAGGATTTATGCAGCCTCAAGGTCATATGCAAGTCATAAACAATTTATTGGACTTTAATCTTAACCCCCAGGAAGCATTAGACGCTCCTCGATGGCAGTGGATCCAAGCAAAGACTGTAGAAATCGAAACGGGAACTCCGAAATTTATCTTTGAACATTTACAAAGACGGGGTCATCAGGTGGAATGGGCAAAAGATTCGGGATCCTTTGGGCGGGGACAGATCATTCTTAAAAATGGTAAAACCCTGATCGGAGCAACGGAACCGCGAGCTGATGGAATGGTTGCAGCCTGGTAAAAAACGAACACAGAGGTGACAATACATTGAATGAAAAAAGTTTAAAATCTCTTGAGTATACAAAAATAATTGAACAACTGTCCGCCCACGGGATCTCTCCCATGGGTAAGGACTTAGCGAGAAACTTAAAACCCACAACCGACTTTGAAGAGGTACAGCTACGCCAAAAAGAAACGGAGGAAGCGGTACAAGTGCTTCTTAAAAATAGTGGAATACCATTAGAAGGGCTGGGAGAAGTAGAGCGACTGATTAAAAAAACCGCCATCGGCTCTTATCTTGACCCCGGTGAACTGTTAGTGGTGCTGGAGTTTTTACGGGTATCCAAGCGGATGAAGGTATTCATTAAAAGAGAAAAAGAGGAGGCTCATTTAACCGCTCCGATTTTAAGCGCTCTTATTCGGGAAATTGAAACTATCCCGGATATTGAACAGCGAATTGACCGTTCGATACTTAATGAAAGTGAAGTTGCTGACGAGGCAAGCGCTGAACTGCGGCAAATTCGAAGACACCTCAGCCAAGCTAATGATAAAGTCCGATCCACTTTGCAAAATTTTATCACTTCCTCTCGCAATCAAACCTATTTGCAGGATCAAATAATTACTCTTCGACAGAATCGTTATGTGGTACCTGTAAAACAGGAGTATAGAAACCAAGTTAAAGGTATGATTCATGATCAATCCACCAGTGGTGCCACCCTCTTTATTGAGCCCATGGCGGTGGTGGAACTAAACAATAAATTAAAGCAACTTAAATTAGCGGAAGAACAGGAAATCGAACGGATTCTTCGGGAGATTTCCAATGATATTGCTTTGAAAGCAAATGAAATTCTAAAAAATCGTGATCTCTTGGGAAGAGTTGATTTCATTTTTGCCAAAGGGAAATTAGCCCTTGCTATGGAAGCTTCCAGTCCAAAGGTCAACAATCAGGGGTACGTAAATTTGAAAAAAGCAAGGCATCCATTGTTGGATCCGAAAGAGGTGGTTCCGACAAATATCTGGATTGGAAAGGATTTTAACATCCTGGTGATCACCGGTCCGAACACCGGTGGTAAAACTGTTTCTCTAAAAACTTTGGGGTTACTCTCTCTAATGGGACAGAGCGGTCTTCAAATTCCGGCGGAGTCCGGAACGGAGATTACGGTTTTCGATCATATTTTTGCTGATATCGGGGATGAGCAAAGTATCGAGCAAAGTTTAAGTACTTTTTCTTCCCATATGACAAATATAGTGGAAATCTTTAAGAATCTGACAAAAAACTCCTTGGTGTTATTTGACGAACTTGGAGCCGGAACCGATCCTACAGAAGGGGCAGCCCTTGCTATGGCAATTTTAGAAAATCTTAAAAGCATCGGTACAAAGGTGGTGGCCACCACTCATTATAGCGAGTTAAAGCAATATGCTCTAGTTCATCCTGAAGTGGAGAACGCATCTGTGGAATTTAATGTTCAAACCCTAAGGCCCACTTATCGTTTATCCATCGGAATCCCGGGAAAATCCAATGCATTCGAAATTTCTAGAAAATTAGGGCTTTCGCTGGAAATCATCGACTTGGCAAAGTCTCTGATAACCCAAGATAATCTCCAATTTGAAGATGTTCTGCAAAACATTGAAAATAATAAAAGTAAAATCGAGTCGGAGAAAATTGAAATAGAAGGTTTAAAGAGGGAAATGGAAGCGCTAAAGCAAAAATACAAGGAGAAACTTGAAAAAGTAGAAAACCAAAAACAGAAGATGGTCTCCCAGGCTAAAAAAGAGGCTCAAACCTTGGTAAAACAAGCCAAAGCGGAGACAGAAGAGATTATTGGTCATCTTCGTAGTCTGGAACGGGAACCGGATCGTAAAAAAGTGAATCAGGAAATCGAAAAAGCCCGAGTAAAGCTTGGGAATAAGACTTTAGAATATAAAGATTCCGCAGAAGCTGTAAGCGAGCCGAAAAACCATAAGCCGCCGGAGAATTTAAAGCCCGGTGAACGGGTGAAAATCATATCATTAAACCAGGAAGGTCATGTGCTGAGTCCGGAAGATGATAAGGGCGAAGTGCAGGTTCAGGCAGGAATTATGAAGGTTAATATCAACACATCGAATTTAATGCGATTATCTTCTCAAGAGGATAAGCAGTCAGTTAAAACTTCGAAAATGATTAAGTCTAAGAGTCAAAATATCCGAACGGAAATAGATGTTCGGGGAAAAAATTTGGAAGAAGCCATATTTGATGTGGATAAATATTTAGATGATTCATATATTGCAGGTCTTGCCCAGGTAATGATCATTCACGGAGTAGGCACCGGAGTGCTGAAATCCGGCCTTAATCAAATGCTGAAAGCCCATCGGCACGTACAGTCATATAGAGGCGGAAAGTACGGAGAAGGCGGAGCTGGAGTAACCATAGTTGATTTAAAATAAACTATACAGTAAAATTTAAAGTAGGATCAGTAAAAAAAGGAGGTTTATTATGGATTATAAAATTGTATTAACGGATCATTTAAAACAATATGTTAAAGATCTTTCCCTTGCAGAAATTGAAGAAATGTTGGAGGTTCCCCCGGAGCGTGGGATGGGAGACTATGCTTTTCCCTGCTTTCGCTTAGCAAAGATTTTTCGAAAAGCACCCAATATGATTGCAGAGAATCTGAAAAATGAAATGGATATTCCCAAAGGCTTTCAAAGTGTAAAAGCGACGGGTCCTTATATAAACTTTTTTATTGATAAAAAAGAACTTATTCTTTCTGTTTTAAATTCTGTTTTCCGACAAAAAGAAAACTATGGGAAACTTAATTTAGGACAAGGAGCAACGGTTTGTATCGATTTTTCCGCTCCGAATATTGCGAAGCCCTTTCATGTAGGCCATTTACGCTCTACGGTTATTGGAAATGCCTTATACCGTATTTACGAAGCCTTAGGATATAATTGTGAGGGAATAAATCATCTAGGAGATTGGGGAACTCAATTTGGCAAGGTGATCGTTGCTTATCGCAACTGGGGTTCGGAAAAAGAGGTAAAGGCAAATCCTATAGAAACATTACTGGATTTATATGTTAAATTTCATGAAGAGGCGGAAAAACATCCGGAGCTCGAGGATGAAGCGAGAAATTGGTTTTCCAGAATGGAACAGGGTGACCGTGAAGCCTATAATCTTTGGAAGTGGTTCAGTTCTGAAACGATCCAAGAACTAAAGAAAGTATATAAAACTTTAAACGTGGAATTTGACCACTATACCGGGGAAAGCTTTTACAATGATAAGATGGATATCGTAATAAAAGAGTTGCAGGATAAAAACCTTTTAAAGGAAAGCAAGGGTGCTCATTTAGTAGATTTGGAAGAATATAATATGCCCCCTTGTCTGGTAATGAAAAATGACGGAAGCACACTTTATGCTACCCGGGACATTGCTGCTGCCATATATCGGAAAAAAACCTTTAACTTTGAAAAATGTTTATATGTAACCGACTACTCTCAAAACCTCCATTTTGCTCAATGGATGAAGGTGATCGATTTAATGGGTTATGAATGGGCTAAGGACTTAGAACATATTCCCTTTGGCCGGGTAACCCATGAAGGCAGAAAAATACAAACTCGAAAAGGGAATGTTGTCCTTTTGCAGGATGTGTTGGACGGTGCGATCAATCGGGTGCAAGAGATTATCGAAGAGAAAAACCCCGATCTGGAAAACAAGGAGAAAGTAGCGAAGGATATTGGTGTGGGAGCCATCATATTTAATGACTTAAGTCACAGCCGAATCAAAGATGTATCCTTTTCTTGGGAAACTGCTTTTAATTTTGAAGGCGAAACCGGTCCCTATGTACAGTATACCCATGCAAGAGCAGCAAGTATTCTGCGGAAAGCTGACGAAGACCTAAGCACGGATATAAATTGGGAAGTTTTAGAGGAAAAGAGTTCAATGGACGTACTGATGGGAATTCATGGGTTTAGTGAAGCTATTACACAGGCGAAGGAGAAAAACGAACCTTCAATTGTTACCCGTTATGTTGTAAATCTTGCTCAAAACTTTAATAAGTTCTACAATGAATGTCCTATTTTAAATCAGAAAGACGAGGTAAAAAACGCAAGACTCGCTCTAGTTTCTGCTACAAAGCAAACCATAAGAAATGCTTTGTATATTCTTGGAATCGAGGCTCCGGAAAAAATGTAGCTTGGAGAAATGAGGGATCAAATGGAACCGAAACAACACTTATTTTCCTTAACAGAAAGCTATGAAAGGCGTCTTAGTAAGAATACTGCTAACCGTCTAGAAGGTTACAGCGATCTTACGGAGTTAATGATAATCGTCGGAAAATCCCTTGTGAATGATAGAAATAGGGAAATGCTTGGAATTGATGTCCCTCGGTTAAAAGAAGAATTGATTTTGTGGAAATACTATCGGGAGGGCAGCATTGATTGCTTTCTAATGAAAAATGATGACAAAGAAGAGGAACCTCTTGTAGGTACCGGATTAACAAGTATATTACCTTTGATTATAGGAAATCACGATATGGAAACTTTAGAAAAGGAACTTGGAACTTTCACGGTTTTAACAAAGCAAAAAACGGATAATCTGGTATTGTTTCTTCTAATGGGAAAGGCAGTACATGGGGTTATAAACCGAGAATATGGCACCGTTGATTCTTTTGTACAGTTTTTAAAAGAGTATTTAATTCACCTGAACTATAATCGGATTTTCCAAGCGTTTTCTAAGGAAAATATAATTGATAAAATTCCTTTTGAAAAAGAAAAAATTCGATGGATTATAGATCTTGACCAAATAACCCGGATTGAAATCCCAAGAAAAAAAGACATCGAAGACAACAACCGATTACTATTTATTCAAAGTATCCATTTGTTTGTAAAACAAAGGGATGAACAGGGTTTTTATGAGATGATTGAAAGTTCAGAGGTTTCTTTAGAGACTAAGGTTTTTAGTCTGTTGTTAATGGATTTGCTAAACAGGAACAAAACTTCATGTATAGATGAGAGAATCCCTAAAAATAATGCAAGTCTTGAAAAAAATAGATTTTTAGAAGGAATGGATCGATATTTCAATAAGTTAAAGAGCTTTGAAATTCTTAAAGCACCTATAAATTATGAAAAGTTGAAAAACAATGGTTATATGGATACTAAAGCCCTTTTCTCTATGAAACAAGGGGAAAAGGGAAGACATCCAATTTTAAAGGATTTTAAAATCCAAGAAAAAAAAATTATAAAGAATCATTTACGGCTGGAAGTAAAAACAAAGTCCAGATATTATATACTAAAAAAACCATTAGCTCCCGGCTAATGGTTTTTAATTGAAAATGGTTTTATGCAATTCGAGGCGTAAGCCATGATGTGGATTTCCAGCTTGCTTCAAAACTGGAGTTGTGAACCATATTCGTCATTATAAGTACGGAGACCAAGGACGATACATTAATAGAGTACTCGATATCCTTTAGCATAGACTCCTCATTCCTGGTGTAATTTTCATGATAACCCTCAATGAGCTCTTCGATTTCATCAATGGACAGGTCAATAAAATCCGTAGAGACTTTCGGTGTTATGATTTTTTTATCATATTTCTTGAATTTTTTATGCAGTGTAGTTTCATAAGCCATATGTTCCATAAAATTATTCTTATAAGTTTTTCGATCGTTATGGGGCACACAAAAGAAGTCGGAAATAAAATGATTGATGATACCGATTTGCTGCGAAATAAACTTTATATAACGGAGGTCATCGGCATATGCGTGTTCTGTCAGCTCTTTAATCTCTTTACATATTAAGGTTAAGGATTGGGGTTTGAAATGAGATAGTTTTAGTAAGTTTGGAGCGATATCCGGTTTGATACTACCGTACATCAGACTGCTTTTATTTAATTTAATCCCAAGAGACTTTTCCGTATTTTGGTAAATATGATCCGCAATAATCATATGGGTTTGTGGTAACAAGGTTTTTCCACCTTTCCTTATTTGTAATTATTTAATAGGGTATCTGCTGTGTTTTGTTTTACTATTATATGATAAATTCATTCTATTTACAAGAAGTATTGTAAGGATAACTTTGATTTTTCCGGTTGGGAATTTTTCTCTAAAGAAGTCCGGCTTATGCAAAATCAGAGGAAATATGCTATAATAACAAGGAAAATAACAGGAAGGACAGGGTTACAATATGAAAATTATGTTAACGTCTATCAATTCGAAATATATTCATACGAATCTCGCCATACGATATTTGTATCAAAGTTTAAAGCAACTGAATGAAGAAGTAATTTTTAGAGAATATACTATTAATCAGCATTTTGACGATCTTCTGAAGAATATCTATGAAGAACAGCCTGATGTGATTGGTTTTTCTTGCTATATTTGGAATATTTCCTTGATACACCAAATTGGTCGAGAATTAAAAAAAGTTTTACCGGAAACACGCATCATTCTCGGCGGACCGGAGGTTGGTTTTGATACGGGAAAGATCATGGAAAAGCAAGACTATATTGACATAATTGTAAAAGGAGAAGGGGAGACCACTTTATATGAACTGCTGAAAAGAATGAAGGAAAATGAGAGTTATCATGATATGAGTAACATTGCTTTTCGTGTTCGGGGTAAAGTCATAGAAAATACAAGCAAGCCTTCAAATACATTTCATGATCATGCCCCTTTTCCTTACGAGGGATTATCAACAGACTCAAATAAGATTTATTATTATGAAAGTGCCCGGGGGTGCCCGTATAATTGTGAATACTGTTTGTCCTCAACAATTAGCGGAGTAAGTTTTTTACCGATGGAAAAAATTCAACGGGATCTGGATTTCTTCATTAAAAACAAGGTGAAACAAGTTAAATTTGTGGATCGAACCTTTAATGCGAAAAAGAATCATGCTCTAGGGGTTATGAACTATATTATGAAGAATCATAACGGATTCACCAATTTTCATTTTGAAATTACTGCGGAACTTATTGATGAAGACTTCATCGAATTTTTAAAAACCGCGCCGGAGGGTTTGTTTCAATTTGAAGTAGGGGTTCAATCCACAAACCCTGAAACACTTTCGGCGATAAACCGAAATATGGATTTTAGTAAGATCAAAGCTCCTTTGAAAGCTTTGGTTAATCTGAAGAACATTCATGTTCATTTGGATTTGATTGCAGGGCTTCCGTACGAAGACTATTTTACCTTTCGAAAATCTTTCAACGAAGTTTTTTCTCTAGGGGCAGAAAAACTACAGCTGGGGTTCTTGAAACTGTTAAAGGGCTCTGAACTCAGAAATAAAGCTGAGGGCTACGGTTATGTGTATACCGATGGAGCACCTTATGAAATACTTGAGAATCTATGGATCAATTATACGGAAATTTTAAAACTGAAAGACGTTGAAGATTTATTGGAAAAATATTGGAATGACCGCGGTTTTCCCCGGACGTTGGATTATGTAATCAACACTCTATACAAAGCTAATGCATTTAAGTTTTTTGATGATTTTAGTCGTTACTGGAAAGAAAGGGGTTTTTATGAACAGTCTCAAAGCAAAGAATCCCTATATGTTATAGTACTGGAATTCTGTCAAAGTCAGGATTTTGATGAGATCCTTTTTATTCAAAACTTACTTCGTTTGGATTACTTAAAGGAAAATCAAAAAAGAAAAATACCTAAGGGATTAGAAGTAAAATCTTCTGAAGAGAAGAGCCAAGTATGGTCGAAGGAAGAAGCCCACGAATTTTTACAAAGTATTGAAAATAAAAAACAATATCTGCCCCACGCAGTGGAGATATCTGCTAAAAAGCTGATTAAGAAAGTTCATTTTGAAGTGTTTGAATATCCGATTACGAAAGTGTTGGAGGATGAATTATTGACATTATCCGAGCCTAAAGACAGTGTGATTTTATTTGATTATGAGTATGATCAGGCTTATCTGATCAAATAATGATGTGTTAAGCATCCTGGGAGGGACTAAATTGAGTATATTTATGGATATTTATTATATGAATTTAAAAACAGCAAAAAAAGCCTTTAAGAGCTTAATGAAGAACTGGCTGATTATTTTTACGGGACTGGTATACTCGACGATTCTATTTATAGGCACCTTGATTTCCCCGTTATTTTGGATATTGAGTCGTCTCTTTCTTTTGATTTTAAGTAGTGCAATGGTTTCCAACTATCTATATTTACTGCAACAAATAATTGAAAAGGACCGGTTTTCTCTTCAAGACTTTAAAGACGGATTTTTGATTTACCTACGAAAAGTATGGACCGTATACTTTATCGGATTTGTTGCTTTATTAGGCATGGATATATTTCTGCGTCCAATTATCGTAGGATTTGCTGGCCCCTTCGTTTATCATTTTGGATTGATATTTTTGATGGTTTTCTTATTGAATGCTTTACCGGAAACGATTTACCAAAAGCCTTATAATGGTTGGGAGAGCATTAAATCTTCCGTGGACTTCATCAAAGTGCATTGGATAGAATGGTATTTGCCAAATATCCTTTTAATCGTTATCTTAGCTTTTATTACCGGCAGTGCGCTTATAAATGTGTTTGATAATGTAACATCATTAGGAACTATTACACAAGGACCCTTTGGAATAATTCTTTATTTATTGGGTCAATTATGGTTTTCTTATATGATGATTTACCGTGGATTTTTGTTCGAGTTATTAAATACCAGCAGCAGAAGAAAAAGAATGTTTATGAGAAATATGTAAGATGTATTAAGCGAGAAAAAATTTATAGCAGGTTCACAGAACTGGAGGGAATGATTGTGATGATAGAGTGCCGAATAGCATCGATTGGAGATACAGAAAAAATTTATCAATTATTTCAGGAATTAAAGAAAGAAAAAGCACAGGTTGGGTTTACCCGTATTGAGAATTTAGACGAATTACAAGAGTGGATGGAAGATGTTAATATCTATCTGTATTTAGCGGTGGACACTGATATTAACAAAGTTGTAGGAGTACTAAGAGGAAAAAGAGGGAGTGCTTATAAGAGCCATAGCGCATTTATGACCGCTGCGGTTAGCAAGAATTACCGCGGGAAAAATATCGCGAAGGAACTGACCCACTATGGTTTAAAACAGTTAACCCAGGAAGGTGTTAAAATTGCAAGAACCTATGTGTACAGTAATAACAAAGCATCTCTCAACACTTTATTAGCCTGCGGTTTCACAATTTCCGGAACGGTTCATATGCACCATTTTTCCGAAGAGACCGGACAATGTGTAGATGATATTATTGTGCATAAAATACTTAAGTAAAACATAGATTTATCATTATAAATAAATAAACCGAGGTGATGGACATGGCGAAAACAATGAAGGATTTTTTACTGGAACAAACAAGGGAGTTAACTTTTTTATCGCTGGATATACGGGAATTATTAAAGGATAAAAATGTGGGCGTGGATAAAGAAGCTGTTGAGCTCCCTATACTGTTAGAGGATTTAAGTA
>SKRE01000074.1 GCA_007118655.1 Clostridiales bacterium
CTACGGTAGCTCCCATACTGATGATGGAGTCCGAGGCCTGGAAGGGCTCAAACATGGCCATGGAGTAACAACCAATATCGCCGACAACCCGTTTTCGAAGTTTTCTAAGGATATCAAAAATGGGTCGGTGGGGACAGCCGGCACAGAATAAGGGTGTTCTTTTTACCGTATCCACGGGTTCGGGGTCTTTGGTAGTACGCTCCGTGATGACGCCCGCTTTTTTCAGTCCTCTTTCAATATCTTCCGTATGCAGTTCACCGGTAAAGGAGAAATATTTTTTCCCTTCACATTCAATACCCACCAGCTTGATTTCATTTTCAATGAGGGGCATTAATTCTTCAATGACGATGATGCGCTGATATTTTTCCGATAACTCCTGAAGTTTCTTTGGAGAGACGGGATAAATCAACCCCAATTTATAAATACTGATATTCAGATCCAACTCTTTTAAATTATGATATACCAGTGCAGAAGTAACTACTAATGTGTCGGCGCCCTCCCGTTCCTCTAAAGTGTTTAACTCGCTGTCGTAGGCAAACTCTTGAAGCTTCTCGATGCGTTCCTTCATGGAATATTGAAGCTTATGAGTATGAGGAGGGATCATACAGTACCGTTCTACATCCTTTTCAAATTCTCTTGCCTCGACTTCTTTTCGTTCCCCTAGGACCACCGGAGTTCGGCTGTGACATACCCGGGAAGTAATGTTTACCATCATAGGCATATGATACTTTTCGCTGATATCGAAGGCGGCTTTGGTGTAATCGATGGCCTCCTGAGAATCTCCCGGGGCTACAATGCCCATATTGGCAAATTTTCCGAGAATCCGGTTGTCCTGTTCATTCTGTGAACTGGCCATTCCCGGATCATCGCCCGAAAGAAGGACAAAACCTCCGTTGGTTTTGGTTTGGGTAAAGGTCATTAACGGGTCGGCGGCAATATTGACCCCCACATGCTTCATGGAAGCCATGGACCGCACCCCTGCAAAGGATCCTCCGATAGCCACTTCGAGAGCAACTTTCTCGCTGGTGGAAAACTCGGCGTAAACCTCCTCGTACTCTTTAATGCTATCCATTATTTCCACCGTGGGGGATCCCGGGTAGCTGGCCGCTAAAAGGCCTCCGGCTTCATAGAACCCTCGAGCAACCCCCTGATTCCCCGTTAATACCATCTTCTCCTGGTTATTCATTCTTTCACACTCCTTCATTAGTTTTAGTTCTAAAGAATTTCCAACAACATTAATTTAATACCCAAATTGTAACCATCTAATAAAGAAAATTCACCTTAAGCAGGGATTCGGTAGAAAAATTGCAAAATGGGTATAAATATAAATAACCGGAATGAGAGCATAAGCGGATATTTCGTGGATTTTAGAAATAACCGCACCGCAATAGAAAGGTAATGGATTAGCAGGCATAGGGAAAACAGCGAAGGAGTGGGAATATGAAAAAGTTAGCATTATTAGGGTTGATCATTTTTCTTATTTTTGCTTTGATTTTGGTAGCTTGCGGCAGGGAAAACGGGGAAGACAACGGAGAGGCTCCGCCCCCGAATGGTGAAGAGGAAGAAAGCGGCGAAGAAAACGGTGATGAAAACGGTGATGAAAACGGTGATGAAGATGAAAACGATGAAGAAGCAATGAGCAGTTATGATTTCTATCCGTTTTTACAGAACCTGCGACTCCATTATGACGGAGAAGGCAGTGAGTTTGTAGCAGAGAAGATTCATTTTGATTATGTTTACGATAATCGGGCGCAAATCCGACGAGAAACCGCAGGGACCACGGTGTTGGAAGTTATTCATTATGACGAAGGAAAAGTGTATTCGCTTCTTCAAAAAGAGGAGTCTTATCAACGGGAGAGCTTTTACAACATGGACCTGATGGATGCGGAGGACGCGGAAATTCTCATTATGGATCCGATTGAAATAGGAACCCAGTGGGAGGTTCGGGAAGGTGTATTGCGAGAGATCACGAATGTGGGGATGGTAATGGAAACCCCTGCGGGAGAATTTGAAGTGATTGAAGTAACCACCTATGAAGAGGACAGCACCTTTACGGTTTACTATGGAAAAGACTACGGGAAAGTTAAAACTCTATTCGAAGCCGATGAAACCGAAATTTATGCGGAGTTAATAGAAATTGAAGAGGATTATCAGGTTGTGGAAGAGGTAACGTTTTTCTATCCGGAGTTTCATGAAGACCGTTTAGTATACTTTGCAGAAGAAATCAGTCTTGGCACCAACGTGGAAGTAGAAGATATTTTTGAAGAGTATTTCCGACGATCCCCCAGGGAAGATTCCGAGGACTATGTCGGGCTGATGAGTGAGAACACAAGCATCAACTTCCTGCGGCTTAATCGGGAAGATTTTGTAGGACATATTGATTTCTCTGAAGAATTCATTTCGGAAATGAATGCAGGGACAACCCTTGAAAGCATGATTTTATCCAGTGTGGTAAGGACTGTGGGAGACTACTTTATGGTTGCGGAAGTCCATATTACCATTGATGGAGAACCCTACGCATCGGGACATTTTGAATTCCAGGAAGGAGAGTACCTGGAAAACATCCCGGAAGACGATGAACAGGAAATTGAAAAGGTTTGGATGGAATAAGGATCATTAATGAAAATCCGATGAAATAAATGATAAACCCCGGAAGGAACAGTTTCCGGGGTTTTAACGCGAGTAATTATTTTATTAAGAACAGCATGATTTATTTATATACACTGGGGTGCATTTAATGCGGGCAAGTTCTTGACAGATCAAAAAAGTCGGTTTATAATACTAGTGTACTACTTAAATAGTGCACTAGTCCTCGTGGAGGTGAGACCATGGAATTTGATCACTCAAGGCCGATTTACGAACAAATCGTTGAGGAGTTTAAGAAAAAACTGATTCGAAAAGATTTGGAACCGGGAGGAAAAATCCCTTCC
>SKRE01000196.1 GCA_007118655.1 Clostridiales bacterium
AACTCGATTTATCAAAACATTGAATACATCGATCAGCATAATCCTGAACACGTATTAATCCTTTCGGGAGATCATATCTACCGGATGAATTATCAAGGTCTGATTGAGCATCATAAAGAAATGCAGGCTGATGTCACCATATCGGTCATTCGGGTGCCCTGGGCCGAGGCAAACCGCTTTGGAATCATGGACACCGATGAAAAAGGGAGAATTGTGGAATTTCAGGAGAAACCGGATAAACCGAAAAGCAATCAGGCTTCCATGGGGATCTATGTATTTGACTGGCAGGTGCTTCGTCAGCAATTAATTGAAGATGAAGCCAAAGAGGATTCCTCCCATGATTTCGGGAAAGACATTATCCCCCAGCTTCTTGAGAAAAAGAAGAAACTGTACGCTTATAATTTCAGCGGATATTGGAAAGATGTGGGGACGGTAAAGAGTTACTGGGAAGCGAACATGGATCTGTTAGTCAAAGATTTTATTTTTGATCTCTTTGACCGGAAATGGATTTTTCGTTCCGAGAACTATAAAGTTGCCCCGAAGTATGTGGGAGAAAGTGCAAAGATTCATAGCGGATTAATCAGTGACGGATGCAAAATCTTAGGAGAAGTGAATACCACCGTTATATTCCCGAAAGTATTTGTTGGAAAAGACACGAAGCTTATAGAGTCAGTCATTATGCCCAAGGTTTGGATCGGAGAAGGGGTAGTGATCGAAAAAACGATAGTTGGGGAAGGCTGTATCGTGGAGGATGGCGTGAAAATTTTGAGATGTCCGGAAGGAGAAATTAATGTAATCCCCCATCAATCGAAAATCATTAAAAGTACGGACGATCCTAAGGGATATGAAATTCGAAGGAGGGATGAGGCATGAAAAACATTATGGGTATTATCGACGACCGAAAAAGACCGAAGGGCCTGGAGGGGCTGATCAATAAAAGATCTCCGGGAGCCATCCCCTTCGGCAGTAAATACCGGATGGTCGACTTAATTCTATCCAGCATGAGTGTATCCGGGATCAAAAACGTAGGAATTTTCACCGGAAAATACAGCGGTTCGTTGGTGAATCATGTAAAATCAGGGAAGGAATGGGGGCTGCTCAGACTCAAAGACGGGCTTTTTATGCTTCCGTCGGATTACCGGGAACATATCGATTATTTAGACCGGAGCAAAGAGGAGTATGTGCTATACAGCAGCAACAACATTGTCTATTTCACCAGTTATGAACCTATGGAGCAGTTTTTGAAAGAAAAAAACGCGGATATTGTGATTGCCTATGCCATGGATAAAAAACCGGCGATGAACAGGGGGCTCTACATCGATATAAAAGGAGACCTTGTAACCGGCGTATCCGAAAAACAAACTGCACCGGATTCCAGAAGAACCATGGAAGTGTTGCTGATGAAAAAAGAAATTTTCAAAAATCTTTTAGAAGGGGTTGGGGAACTCGGAAAAAATCCGATCGAGGTGTTAATCAAAGAATATAAGAAATACAGAATCCATGGTTTCTCCTACAAAGGCTATGTGGCTTATGTAGATGATTTATATTCCTTTTACAAAGAAAACCTGGACTTACTGGAAGAAAAACTCTGGATGGATTTATTCCAGGGGAACGGTTCCATTAGCACCATACCCAATGATGAAGCCCCGACAAAGTACTTGGAAGGCTCCAATGTGAAAAAAACCTTAATAACCGAAGGGTCTATTATTAAAGGGGCAATTGAAAACAGTATGGTTTTTCGAGGGGTAAAGGTAAAGTCCGGAGCAAAAATAAAAAACAGCATTATCATGCAAAAGGCGGTTATTGGAAGGAATGCGATTATTGAAAACGCTATTTTGGATAAGGATGTGGAGATTCGGGCAGGGGTGAAAATCATCGGAACCCCGGAAAAACCCCTGTTTATATCGAAAAAAACCATAGTAGAAAAGGAGAATTAATATGAAAGTTGCTTTTGTAGCACCGGAGGCTTCCCCCTTTGCCAAAACCGGGGGACTGGGGGATGTGATCGGAGCCCTGCCCAAGGCCCTATCAAAAGAAGGGGTGGAAGTGTCGGTATTTTTGCCGAAGTATGGGGATATTCCTGAGCATTTCCTGGATCGAATGACCGTGCTTGATAGAATTGAAGTAAACCTTACCTGGCGGAGCCAATATGTGGGCATTGAAAGCTTATGCCATGAAGGAATCCAGTACTATTTTATCGATAATGAATTCTATTTTAAACGGTGGGGTCTGTACGGTTATGGAGATGACGGAGAACGGTTTATTTATTTTTCCAAAGCCGTATTGGAAGCGATTAAAGTTCTGGGAATATCATTTGAAATCATTCATGCCCATGATTGGCAATCCGCAGCGATTCCCTTGTTTCTAGACGCCTTTTACAAGCAGGAGCCCTGTTTTCAAAGAACAAAAACCGTATTTACCATTCATAACCTGAAGTATCAAGGGGTCTTCGGCCATGAAATATTGGAGGATCTTCTCGGCGTAAGCGGGGAATACTTTTACGGGGGGGCTTTGGAATTTCACGGAAGGGTTAATTTAATGAAAGGGGCCCTGCAGTTTTCCCACGCTTTGACCACCGTAAGTCCAAATTACGTGGAGGAAATCAAAACCGGATTTTTCGGCGAAGGTTTGGAAGGGGTCTTAGAAGAACAAAGCGAGAAGCTTCGGGGAATTGTCAATGGCATAGATGTGGAAGAGTATAACCCTAAATACGATGAGAGGATTTTAAAGAATTATGATATAAATCATCTGGAAGTTAAAGGGGAGAATAAGGCATACTTGCAGAAAAAATTCCAGCTGTCTTCGGATCCTTCCATACCGGTAATTGGACTGATCAGTCGATTCGTGGAGCAAAAAGGACTTGATTTGAT
>SKRE01000089.1 GCA_007118655.1 Clostridiales bacterium
AAAAAAAATCGAACTTTTACCATGCTTCGTAAATATGCTTGGATTTATACCCTGGTGGTAGCCTTCGGCGGCTTATGGTTCCCGAAGCTGGGCTTGACCGTGCCCTTGATCATTCTTGGCCTTACGGTCAGTTCCCTGTTTAACGGCAAATATTGGTGCGGAAATGTCTGCGCCCACGGAAGTTTATTTGACGCCCTTATCCTTCCCTACAGTAAAAATAAGGCTTTTCCGAAAATCGTGAAAAATCCTTATTTTGTCGGTTTTATCTTTTTATTTTTCGGATTCAACATTTCCCGACGAATGCTGGCCCTTCAGGAATTTTGGGGAACCGCTTCCTTTTGGGATCAGTTAGGCATGATTTTCGTCGGCACCTATCTTATGGTGACCATTGCCGGAAGCCTTTTAGGCATCTTTTTCGCTCCCCGTACCTGGTGCTCTTTTTGTCCCATGGGGACCATCCAGAAAGTTATGCATTTTATCGGCACCAAAACCGGGATCAACGAAAATACCAATAAAGTCCTTACTCCCGAAGCCAATAAGTGTAAAGCCTGCGGATTATGCTCCAAAGCTTGTCCCGCTCAGCTTTCTCCCCATGAAGCCTTTAAGGACGGACAGCAGTTTACCCATCCCCAGTGTATTAAATGCTCCACTTGTGTGTACACCTGCCCTACGAAAATCTTATCCTATGATACGGTGCAACAAGAGGATATAAGGAACATTCCGGCGCCCCAGATCGATATCGGAAACCTTGCGAAAAAAGAAAGAAAGGCCGGCTAAGTGCTGGGCCTTTCTTTCTTTTCCCTCGAAAAATCCTCTTCATGCCATATTAACTGTTACTTTTTATAATATCCCGTCCCCATATTCCAAAGCTTTGGTGTAAAGGATTCCCCGTCCTGATTCTCCTCCATAAAGGATAGAATACTTTCAACATCCCCGGACATTTTATCCGACTGGTGAAGAATTTGGGCTTCAATGGACTTGGGAAGCACGGGAGATCCGTATTCCAAGGCTCCGTGATGGCCTAAAAGACCGTTTAGAATAATCAGCTTATCCTCTTCCTTAAATCCTTCAATGCTGTTGATCACATTTAAGGCCTCATGGGTACCGAGAAAAATATGCCCCAGCATAATGCCCTCATCGGTTAAATCATTTTTCGGCAGAGGGGCGTATTCCTTAATTTTTGCCCAGTCATGGAGGAATGCCATCACCATTAACCGGTCAATTTGTTTTTGGGTAAGTTTTTTCGTCGTGGCTACGGTAAAGCTGTATTTCAGTACTTCTAATGTATGCTGCAGGATTCCGTGATAGAAATTATGATGCACTTTTTTGGCTGCAGGATAGGTCATGAATTTTTCATAATACTGATCCGAAAAGATCAGTGCATCCAACAACTGACGAAATTCCTTTGTTTCAATTTTTTCATAAAACACCTTAATACCTTTTTCCATGGCTTCATAATCCCAGGTACTGGTGGGAATGAGATTTTGAACGTTGGCTTCCCCCTTCGCCAGTTTTCTGACTTCCTTTACGGTCAACTGAACCTGCCCGTTGTATTCTCCCACGGCCCCTTTAATTTCCACGGGGTCATTGGCTTCAATTTCTTCAAAAATATGCTGATATTTCTCATAGTCCCAGCACTTTACCTCCATAATTTTCGAAGCATCCTGTACCGTAAGATCCGCATATTCTTTATCGGTCTTGGTTTTTTTTACACGAATATCGGAAATCAGTACCACAAACCCTAATACTTCATTGAGATGATCTTTGCTAATCTCTTTTAACTGCATTCAATTCCCTCCTCCTGTAATAGATTGATTGTATTTAATTCCTTAGTAAAATCCTTTATTGTATGAAATAATCCAAGAGTTCCAACATAAAAGCCGCACCCATGACCATAAAACCCCGATAAATTCCGACATTTCGACGCTTACGAACACGCTCCCCCTCCTGTTTTCTTGCTTCTTCCTCTTTTAAACCCCGGTCTTTTTTTATAATGCTTTCCAGGATTGCATATATTCCAAGAGCCATTCCCATGATATAAAGGCTTCGGTGTACGGTAAAAAGCAACGGGGCTCCCATAATAATGGCATATATGCCTGTGATGATGATTACGGAAACAATCCATATCCCCGCTTCCCGTAGATTTTTTTTAGTGATCCCCCAAAAACTATGTTTTTCCCTTTGGTTTTGTTTTTTCCGGGTTTCATTCCTTCCCTGCTTTTTAGTTTTGTTTTTATTTCTATTACCCATGACTTTCCTCCTATATCCTGTTCCCCGACGAAACTTATTTCTTTTTTCCCATCTTTATCCTGTTATTTGCTTTTTCAATTAGTATTCATAACCCATTGAATTCTTATTATATCGGTTTTTACTTTGTTTGACCAGAATGGATTCTATGTTATAATTTCTATACTCATATCTTTGGGGCCCGAATACACAACTTAATTGATTATTTTTATGGCCGCAGGGTATAAGTAGCTTGTGTGCAAAATTATGTACAAATAAACTTATAATAAGGAGAGATGTTTAATGAATCCAATGACTGCTGAAAATCTAAAATCCGCCTTCGGTGGAGAGTCCATGGCTCACATGCGTTATATTTACTGGGGTAAAGCCGCCGTTAAGGAAGGATATCCTAATGTAGGAAACCTTTTTGATGCCGTAGCTTACGCCGAACAGGTTCATGCGGGAAATCACTTCAGAGAGCTTCGTAAGGAAGTAGGAGACGCATCAGTGACTGCAGGAGCAGGTTTTGGCCTGACCAACACTTCAGAAAATCTTCAAGGTGCCATCAATGGAGAAAACCACGAAGTAGAGCAAATGTA
>SKRE01000050.1 GCA_007118655.1 Clostridiales bacterium
GATGGCCAGGGTGGCCAAGGGCAGTTCGTGCCGGCCGATTCCCGCAACGGTCCAGGTGGAGCCTTCGGGAATTTTATCCGCCATAAACATTAAGTCCTCAGGACTACCCGGGGCGGCTCCGGGAACCCCCAGCACAAAATCAAAGTGCAGGGGTGTATTCAGCAGGCCCTTTTTCACCAGTTTTTTCGCATTTTCGATCATGCCCCGCTCAAAGATTTCCAGTTCCGGCTTTACGCCCAGTTCCTGCATTCTTTTTGCGAACTTTTCCATATATTCTTCCGTGTTCATAAAGACATCGGGCCCAAAATTCGTGGTTCCGCAGCTGAGGGTCGCCATTTCCGGCTCCAGCTCTACGGGTTGCAAGCGCTCCTCCGGGCTATGCCATACGGCGCCGCCGGTAGAGGGTTGAAAAATCACGTCGCATTTTTCCTTAAGTAAATTTTTGATCTTTCCATAGGTGTCCTTATCCTGGGTGGGAGATCCCTCCGCATCCCGGGCATGGACGTGTACTATGGAAGCTCCGCTTTTATAACACTGATAGGCGTCTTCTGCAATTTCCTCCGGGGTAATGGCCAGGGCCGGTTGAATCTCCCTGGTGACCTCCGCCCCGGTGATAGCCGCTGTGATAATTAGTTTTTCCATAAAGTTGACCTCCCTTGTTATCCATTTGTCCTTATTTTCGCTGTTTCTCCTTGGGCACCACGCAGGTTCCCGTTGCTTCGCATACTATTTCAGGAGTTTCCAACACATCACAGGCGGAATCATTAAGGTCCGGTCTCGGCCGAATCACTTTTCTTGCGGTGAATTTCATCTTTCGGGAACTGTTCCCTGTGTGAATGATTTCTCCTTCCGCTTCGATATAGTCTCCTGCATAAACCGGTGCTTTAAACTCCACACTTTCATAGGCCACAAACAGGCCTTCATCTCCGTCGTTTCGAATCAACAGCTCTGTGGCCACATCTCCGAAAAACTCCAGCATTTTTGCACCGTCTACTAAATTTCCTCCATAATGGGCATCATTTGCTCCCATTCGAACCCGAATCATTGATTTCATTTGTCAAAACCCCTTTCATTTTTAATTTTCTATCTTCTTTCATTATAGGCCATTTCACAGGGAACTTCCACCGTTGCCGCAGAAATTTTTATGAAGGGCGGGGAAATTCCTTTATGGTTTTCATCCAAAAATCAGATAATATGACAGCAATTTTGTTATTTAATTCACACAATTGAAGGACCTCCCGGAATTTTGCAGGAAGCTTTGATCTTTTTTCTGATAAAAACCTGCTGTTATCAAGATTTTGAATTATTTTTTTCATATTAATAAATTTTTTAGGCTGTTTTACCTAGAATTTTCTTGATTTTTAGTGGTTTAAAGGGTATAATCATTACAATCAATTTAAATTTCTGATTTTACAGATTATTTCATTATTTGAATTGAACCTATCAATTTGAAGAGAACTCTTCCATTGATTAACTACTGTTTAGGAGGTGGTCGAAAAGAAAATGTGCAAAGCTTGATCGTCTTTTGACGAAAATCCAATTTTATAAGGAGGGAAACTTTTAATGGAAGTAAAACGAGAAAATTGGGGCTCCCGCATAGGTTTTATCTTAGCCGCAGCAGGGTCCGCAGTAGGACTGGGAAACATTTGGCGTTTTCCGTATCTCACCGGTGAAAACGGTGGAAGTGCATTTATTCTAATTTACTTGGTATTTGTTATCTTTATCGGTATCAGTGTTATGATCGCAGAATTCACCCTCGGTCGTAATACAGGACTGGCAGCAGTAGGAGCTATTAAATCTTACTCTGATCGATGGACCTTTGTTGGTGCCATGGGAGTATTATCCGCATTCTTAATCATGGGATTCTATCCCGTAGTTGGCGGATGGGCCCTGGCCTATATTGTTGAAGCCTTTACAGGCCTGCTGACTCAAACCCCCGATGCAATTGGGGATACTTTCGGAGCCTTTATCACCAACCCCACCCAGCCTTTGATCTGGATGCTTGTGTTCTTACTAATGAACGTCCTGATCGTAGCCAAGGGTATTAAAGGCGGGATTGAAAAAGCGGCAAAAGTTCTTATGCCTACCCTTTTCATCCTATTAATATTTATCGCGATTCGAAGCTTAACCCTTGAAGGCGCAGGAGCAGGAATTGACTTTATTTTCCGTCCGGATTTCTCAGAAGTAACCGGCGCTACCTTCCTGGCAGCCTTAGGACAAGCCTTCTTCTCTCTTAGTTTAGGAATGGGAGCCATGATCACGTACGGATCCTACCTAAGTAAGAAAGAAACCCTGGCCAGCAACGCAGTAATCGTTACCGCACTGGATGTTGGAGTTGCCTTACTTGCTGGTATTGCAATGTTCCCCGCATTATTTGCATTCGGTATGGAGCCTGCACAAGGACCTGGACTTGTATTCGTAGTTATTCCCATCGTTTTCTCTCAAATGGGCGGAATCGGTGTCCTGTTTGGAATCATCTTCTTTATCTCTTTGGCCGTAGCAGCCCTTACCTCTTCCGTATCCTTGTTTGAGGTTGTGGTTTCCTACTTAATCGACCAGAAAGATATGCAACGTAAGAAAGCTGTATACGGAACCGGAGTTGTCATGGCTTTAATGGGAGTTTTAGCTTCCTTATCACTGGGAGTATTCGATCCCCTACCGGTTGTTAACGTAGGATTCTTTGATTTATTCGATATTCTTTCCGACAAAATCTTCCTTGGTCTCGGTGGAATGTTTATCGCCATCATTACCGGTTGGGTTGCGGATAAGGAAGTTCTTCGAAAAGAGCTTACCAATGACGGAACTTCA
>SKRE01000122.1 GCA_007118655.1 Clostridiales bacterium
CCTACGGGAATTATTGATCCGAAGGTGGATGTACGTCCCGTCAAAGGACAAATTGACGACCTGGTAGGGGAAATTCATAAGGAAGTGAAGAAAAAATTCCGGGTACTGGTCACCACCTTAACAAAGAAAATGTCGGAGGACTTAACCAATTATTTAGAAGAGTTGGGGATTAAGGTGCGGTATCTGCACTCGGATATTGATACCATGGAACGAATGGAAATTATTCGGGATCTTCGGTTGGGGAAATTCGATGTATTAATTGGAATCAACCTCCTTCGAGAAGGACTGGATTTGCCGGAGGTATCCCTGGTGGCCATACTGGATGCGGACAAAGAAGGGTTTTTGCGATCGGAAACTTCCATGGTTCAGACCATTGGCCGAGCCGCAAGAAACACGGAGGGCCGGGTGGTGATGTATGCCGACAAAA
This sequence comes from Clostridiales bacterium, assembly GCA_007118655.1. GTDB lineage: Bacteria > Bacillota > Clostridia > Peptostreptococcales > T1SED10-28 > Isachenkonia. The sequence continues at coordinate 428 of SKRE01000122.1, forward strand.
TAACAGGATCCATGAAACGGGCCATTGACGAGACGGAAAGACGCCGCGGTGTTCAGATTGCCTATAATACAAAACACAACATCCAGCCGATTACCATTAAGAAAAGTATCAGCGAGGTCATTGAAGCTACCAAAGTAGCCGAGGATGAAGTGGAATACACATTAAAACTGGCAAGAAAGCAGCCGAGAATGGATCAGTTAACCCCGAAACAACGGGAAAAACGGATCAGCTTATTGGAAAAAGAAATGAAAGCTTCGGCAAAAGCCTTGGACTTTGAAAAGGCAGCGGAACTTCGGGATGAAATCGAACAATTAAAAGAGGTGTAGAGATGACAAGAGATAAAATAATAGTAAAAGGCGGGAAGGAACATAATCTGCAAAACATCAATGTGGAAATTCCAAGAGATCAGCTTGTAGTAATCACCGGAATCTCCGGATCCGGGAAATCCTCCCTGGCCTTTGATACGATCTATGCGGAAGGACAACGGCGCTATATAGAAAGTCTTTCCTCCTATGCAAGACAATTTCTCGGTCAAATGGAAAAGCCCGATGTGGAATCCATCGAGGGACTTTCACCGGCCATATCCATTGATCAGAAAACGACGAACAAAAACCCCCGGTCCACAGTGGGGACCGTAACGGAAATTTATGATTACCTTCGTCTATTATATGCCCGGGTGGGAACCCCCCATTGTCCCGTGTGCGGAATAGAAATACGACAGCAGACCGTTGAAGAAATTACGGATAAAATTATGGAACTGGGAGATAAAACGAAAATTCAACTGCTGGCGCCCATCATCAGCGGGAAAAAAGGCATGCATAAAAAAGTCCTGGAAGACTTGAAAAAGGAAGGCTTCGTACGTCTTCGGGTGGACGGAGAAATGCGGGAAATCAGCGAAGATATCGAATTGGATAAAAATAAAAAACATGGGATCGATGTGGTTGTGGATCGAATTGTGGTGAAAGAAGGGGTAGAGCGGCGACTGAGCGACTCTTTGGAAACCGTGATTAAACTCTCCGACGGAATGGTAAAGGTGGATGTGATCGGTGGAGAAGAGATGCTGCTTTCCACAAAATTTTCCTGTCCAGAACATGAAATCGGACTGGAAGAACTATCCCCCAGAATGTTTTCCTTTAACAGTCCCTATGGAGCTTGTGAAACCTGCGGCGGCATCGGCCATAAAAAAATAGTGGATCCGAAGCTGGTCATTCCCAATCCGGAGTTAAGCATTAAAGAAGGGGGCGTGGTTCCCTGGGGTAAAGCCAATGGCAATACGGAAGAGACCTATTATTTTAAAATGGCCCAGTCTTTAGCGGATAAATACGGGGTGGACCTTGGTACGCCGATCAAAACGTTACCGAAGAAATTTATCGAAGACCTTCTTTACGGCAGTGAAGGCACCCTTGTGGACTTTGAATACGACTCCAAATACGGAGGCAGAAGGACCCACTCCATCGTTTTTGAAGGGGTGGTTTATAATCTGGAGAGACGGTACTTAGAAACCCATTCCGACTATATGCGGGAGAAAATTGAAGGGTTTATGAGTGAAAAAACCTGTAAAACCTGTAATGGAGGAAGGCTGAAAGATGTGGCCTTAGCCGTAACCTTTGATGATAAAAGCATTCAGGAGATTACCGAGTATTCGGTAAAGGATGCCTTGAAATTCTTTGAAGAAGTGGAGTTGGATGACCGGAAAACCTTTATTGCTCATCAGATCATAAAAGAAATTCGGGCAAGGCTGAGTTTTCTGTTTGATGTGGGGCTTGGCTATTTAAGCTTATCCCGAAACGCCGGCACCCTATCGGGAGGAGAATCCCAGCGAATTCGTCTGGCCACTCAAATCGGATCAAAACTGGTGGGGGTATTGTATGTCCTGGACGAACCCAGCATCGGTCTTCATCAGCGGGATAATGATCAACTGCTGAAGACCCTGAAAAACCTGGCAGAGATCGGAAACACCGTAATTGTGGTGGAACATGATGAGGATACCATTCGAAAAGCGGACCATGTCATCGATGTGGGTCCCGGAGCCGGGAACCTGGGAGGCTACATTGTGGCCCAGGGGACGGCGAAGGAAATTGAAAAAGTGCCGGAGTCCGTTACGGGACAATATCTCAGCGGGAAGAAATTCATCCCGATTCCCGAAGAGCGGAGAAAACCCAATGGGAAATCCATAGAAATATTTGGAGCCCGGGAAAACAACTTGAAAAATATTGATGTCAGCGTTCCCCTGGGACTGTTTACCTGCGTGACCGGGGTTTCCGGTTCCGGGAAAAGTACGCTCATTAATGAAATTTTATATAAACAAATAGCCTATACCTTAAATCGAGCCAGGGACATACCGGGAGACCATGATGAGGTAAAAGGTATGGA
>SKRE01000192.1 GCA_007118655.1 Clostridiales bacterium
GAGAACCCTGAAAACAGACTCAAAAAAGATCGAGGAAGAAATTCCTCGATCTTTTTTTATGGTCTTTATTCTACACCCTTATTTTATTTCTGATTACTCATTAATGGTTTTCTTAGGGTTCTGTTGCCTTAGGTAAGTCCAATGATATTAGCCGTAGCAACAAAAATGGCACCGATGATCAGTAGGATTCCCACATAGGGAGCTACCCATTTTACCCATTTTTCATAAGGGATTTTTGAAATCGCTATAACACCCATGATGGTTCCTGAAGTAGGAATAATCAAGTTTGTAATACCATCCCCTAATTGATAGGCGATAACCGCGGTTTGTCGGCTGACGCCGATGATATCGGACAGGGGAACCATGATCGGCATGGTTGTTGCTGCCTGACCGCTTCCGGAGGGAATAAACAGGTTTAGTACCATCTGTACCAGATACATAAACAATGCTCCCACGGTAGTTCCAAAGGTTGCAATACCCGTTGCCAGTGAGAATACAAGAGCGTCAATAATCTGTCCGTCGGACATTACCATCAAGATGGCTCTTGCAATACCTACAACCAAAGCTCCAAATATTAAGTCCTTAGCTCCCTGTACGAAATCCAAAGAAGCTTTACTTGGGCCGGATCCACCAATTAATGCTGCAAAGATACCCATCATTAAGAATAGGGATGAAAGTTCCGTGATATACCAGTCATGCTCAATTACACCGTAAATCATGGCCACAAAACCAATCAATACTGTGATGAAAACCAGGATATGCCGCGTTGTGAACTGGGGAAGCTCGGATAAGTCAATTTTCTGATCCTTCTCCGCTATCTCCAACTCACGAACCGCACTGATCGTGGGATCCGCTTTAACTTTTTTAGCATATCGCATGATGTATAAGAAAGCTGCAATTTGAAAAACAATAAAGATTACGACTCTAAACATGGCGCCTGAGTATATCGGTAATTCTGCAATCCCCTGGGCCACTCCAACGGTAAAGGGGTTAGCAATCCCCCCGGAGAATCCTGCGGAAGCTCCCAGGGTAATCATGGCTACCCCAACGATAGCATCATAGCCCAGTGCTCTGGCCAGGGCAATTCCAATCGGGATAAATACAATGGTTTCCTCCGCCATTCCGATGGTAGAACCCCCGACACCGAAAATAAATAACATTACGGGTATAATTAATGCCCCTTTATCTTTGAGTCCTAAGGCCAACTTCCCGATACCCGCATTTATGGCTCCGGTCCCTTGAATCATGTTAAAGGCCCCGCCTACAATAAGAATAAAGAAAATGATGTTTGAGGCATCCATCATCCCTCTATGAACGGAACTGAATAAGTGGTTTTCACTAAAAGAAAAAAAGCTTACGGGATTCTGGGGAACACTTTCAAAGGAATCGGCATCTACAACGGTTCTGCCCGTGGCCGGATCCTCCACTCTTTCGTATTCTCCTGCAGGCATGATATAAGTTCCGACAAAGGCCAATAATATAATCAAAGAAATAATTACGTAAGTGTGGGGCACCTTAAATTTTTTCAAAAAACTTTTCCATCCGCCTTTTTTTTCTTGTTCACTCAATTGAACAACCTCCCTTTTCTGTTTGGATTCCTGTATGACAGAACAATGATCGAAACAAGGTTTGTCTCTGCAACCACCTCCTTAAAAATTTTGCAATTTTGCAATGTAGAATAAAAGAGTAAACTGTAAAAACCTGACTACATATATTCTACAGGGGCTTCAAAAGGCTTTGTTCCTGGCCGGTTTGGGAAAAAAACACAGTAGTATCCTATATATTTTAACACGTTGTGCCTCCCCTTTCAACAGAATTATTCTGATTATTCAGATATGCTTTGTTTGTTGGAGCCCTTGTTGTCCCCTTGTGTAAACACATCAAACGGGATTATGGAAGCTTCTGTTAGGCATAAGATAAATATTGCCCCGGAATTTTCCCATATAATCACGGCAAAAAAGTATTCTTTAGATATACCACTAAATTAACGTTATAAACAATTCTTTAGTTTTCTCTGACGGCCTCATTTTTAGAATGATCCGCAATGCATCGGTTCTCTGGGGCGGTGAGGAACAAAAAAATCAGACTGAAATAAACATTGAAAATGCTTATCCCAATCCGATTTGATTTATGCCTAGTCTTTAGTATTACTAATCGCACATGCTCACAGCTCTAGTTTTCGTCCTCGATCTCCACGACTTCATATCCCTGGTCCTCAATGGAAAGTCTGATTTTTTCATCGGAAAGTTCTTCTTTTAAGATAATCTCCACTTTTTCAGCCGCTAAGTCCACCTGGACATCTTCGATTTCTCCAAAGTCCGCCAGACCATTTTTCACCGCTGATACACAGTGCATACAACTCATACCTTTAACAATTAATTTTTTCTTCATTTACAGCGCCTCCTTGTCTTCATCTGTTTTTAAAGTTTTTTTTCCTTCTTTTGCGGGAATTACTTTCTTATTTCGTCAACCGCTTTACGGTTTTCAGCACCTCTTCAATTACTTCATCTTCTCCCTGCTGCAGCTGCGCCTTTACACAGTGTTTAATATGATTTTCCAACAGCACCAGCTGCACCGACTTTAACGCGGAGCGGGAAGCCTCAATCTGATTGATCACATCATCGCAGTAGGTGTCCTGTTCGATCATTTTCCGAATGCCTCGAAGCTGTCCTTCAATCCGGCTCATTCGATCCAATAAGGGCTTTTGTTTTACTGCGGCTTCGGCGGCAGGGGTCTTTCCCGAGGTGGGGGTAATGAATTTTTCCATTGTACGCGCCTCCTAATCTCTTACGGAACTTA
>SKRE01000123.1 GCA_007118655.1 Clostridiales bacterium
TAATCCTGTTTATTATTTTGCTGCTTCTTTCTTTTATTCCGATACATTTTTTCATCCACCTGCTTTAACAGTTTTTCTAATCTCGGATCCTCCTCTATGGGGACTTCCATGGCTCCATAGGCCAGGGTTGCAATCCTTGTGTATTGCTCAAGCTTCCTCTCGATCCTTAGAATAATCTGTTCTGTTTCCTCCTTGGTACAGTCTTCAAAGAGAAATAAAAACTCGTCCCCCCCGATTCGAAAAACAAAATCAAAACCGGTTCTGGTTTCTTCTATGGAAAGTCTCGCAAAATCCTTCAGCAGCTGATCTCCGGCGCCATGCCCCAACTCATCGTTGACTTTTTTGAAATTATTAAAATCCACCATGGCGATGGAAAATTTAATCCCCCTTCGCTTGGACCGTTTTAACCCCTCTTCATACTTTTCCTTTAGAGCGTATCGATTAAAGAGTCCTGTTAAGGCATCCTTTGTGACTAAGGTCTCCAGCTTCTCATTCATTCGCTTTAGTTCCTGATTTTTTTTCGCCACTTCCCGCTGAGCATTGGTAAGTTCACTGTTTAGCTTCATAATTTCTTCGTAAGAGTCCCGGCTGCGCTCATCACAGTAAAACTCTTCTTCTATCAATACCAAATAACCCTTATTCATTGGGAATCCGTGCATGACCCTTCGTTTTTCCAGGTCTCCCGAGGAAGCCATTAAAACAAAATCGAAAAACTGATCTTTTCGTTCCAGCATCCTTTTCAAGCTTAGGGCCTGATGGTTATCCATGGGTACTTTCTGAAAAATCGATTCCCCGATCTCCAAGTTTTTTTTCGCATGGTTGTTATAATATATTATTTCTTCTATTATTCCTTGAGAATTACAATATGCCATTACTATTAAATCATCTTGTAACTTCATTTTGTTTGCCTCCAATTGAGAAGCTTCCGGCTTTCTCAAATATTTTTACACTCCACTCTATTGAACGGTTTATTACCTATTTCGCTATAAAGGATGAAATTCCCTTTAATTTATGTAATGATTTTTAAAATAGTTTTTTTCCTGTCAAAAGCAGCTTTTTTAGAATCCCGGAAAATTTCTCCGTGATTATTTTGATTTTTTCCTGTATAATGGGACTTTATAAAGTCCGGAAATAATCCGAAGACTTTTGACAATCAAGGAGGTTCATTATGAAATGGTTAAATAAAATTATGCAAGGTCGAGCAGGAGGAGATCATCTCTCCATCTTTTTGTTCCTGATTTCCATTGTAATCACGATTATCGGCCGCATTACAGGGTTTCCAATTATTGAAGCCTTCAGCTATTTTCCTTTGCTTTTCGGCGTATACCGCATGTTATCCAAAGATATCCCCAAGCGAAGGATGGAGAATTATAAATTTATGATGAAAATCAGTCCTTTGTATAAACGGTTTCATAAGCTGCTTACCCGTTTGAGGTTTTCCAAAAACCATAAACTTATGCCTTGTACCGCTTGTAAATCCATGCTTCGAGTACCTAAAAACAAAGGCAAAATCCGAATAACCTGTCCCAGCTGCAAAACCCAGTTTACAAGAAAAACTTAAAGCCTTGAAATTATCACTGCAACTCGAAAAATAATCAAACTACGGGCAACCGAAGGTAAAACCATAGTTCTTAGAACTACCACATTATAAGGAGAGTATCTCTCAATGAAAATAATTAATAAAAGCTTAGGAAAAATCCTCTATATTATTACCAAGGTCCTAGAGGGGATCTTCGATATCACCATCCGCCTTTTGGAGACCGTAATCCTTCTTACCACCGGGGTTTCCAAGGGCCTCTTTCTGATCCTCAGCATGGGCGGGTGTCTGTTCTTTATCATTTTTGCCATCCCCTTAGGGATACGAATATTAACCGATCGTTATGCTTTGGGTATCATCTTGTTTCTCCTGTTTTTCCCGATTCTCGGGGGGAAATTTTTAAACCGGTTGAAAAAGCAGAAATTCCTGTTCACCTCTTTTCTGTTTAATCTGTCCAATCATTTAATTGCTCCCGGGGAGTACTCCTATAAGTCCTTTGGGGCTTATAAACAGAGCTATGAACAGGCGGAAGAGAATTACAGAAAAGAACAGGAACGTCGGTACTATGAACAGCAGCAGCAAAAACAGCGTGCCTGGAATGAACAGTTCAACCAGTGGCAAAGCCATGGAGCCGGGGGCAGTCGGTACCAGTACCAGAGGGGATCCGGGAGTCAATGGAGCCGTCAGGGAGGCTCAAACCATACTTTCGGCGGCGCCCAGGGAAACTATCAACAAAAATACAAAGCGAGTTTGGATCTATTAGAGGTCTCCGAGGGAGTGGACGACAAACAACTGAAAACCGCTTACCGAAGGAAGGCGAAAAAATACCATCCGGACATTAACAAGGATCCCAATGCTACACAAAAATTCCAGGAGATCAATGACGCCTACAACTTTTTAAGCGAATACTCTTAAGTAACACTCTGCAGCCTCCGGGAAAACCGGCGGCTGTTTTTTTAAGCGCCGCCCCGTAAAAATGCCCTACGGTACCGCTTCACCGCCGTATCCACCGCGTCCGCTTCTCCTTGGAAGATCAACCGGGTTTTGGGGATTTTAAGATTTTTGTATCCCGGGTCTTCAAGAGCTTCAAGGGATACCGCCCAACGATCACCGAGGAATCTTTTCCCGTCACTGGGCTTTGCCCTCTTCTCAAAATAATTCTTTATTTCATAAAAGGGAATCCCGCTGTCAATCACCACTTCTTTCATACCATCCCACCCTTTAAAATAGATCCCGTACATCCATCA
>SKRE01000116.1 GCA_007118655.1 Clostridiales bacterium
AACTGAAGCCTCTTATTATCATAGTGTTTCTCCATAAATATCCTCCCCTCCTATAAGCTGTACTTAATCAGAGCCGTAACAATTCCTCCGATGAAAAAGGCAATGGCCGCCATCCAGCTGATAATGGAAAGTTGACTGGCTCCACTGATTCCATGTCCGCTGGTACAACCCCCGGCCCATCGGGCCCCAATGCCAAGGATGATCCCTCCGACTAAGGCCGTGATAAATCTGGGAAAGAAGTCCGCTGAAAAATGGGTTGCCCACATTTCGGGAACCAAGGTGATTTGAAAGTCTCCCGATAAGGCGGCGGAAAGAAAGGATCCGATAATAATTCCAAATACCAGCATCACTCCCCAGTCCACCTCCGGTTTCTTCTTGCTGTAGTATTCATTTCGTTGTACTTTTTCTCTTTGGAATGCTTTTCTGATCATACCGCTTACATTAAGATAAGTGGTTGATGCTGCCAAGGGCTTGTTGGAAATCCTTAGGGCAATAATGTTTAAAAGCCCGATTAGGGCTCCCACCACATAGGGAGACCACTGGATCTCTGTGAAAATTCCCACTGTCATTCCTCCTTCCTCTACTGTAAGTCTTCTATCTAATACATTCTGCTTCTGCTTATCCCTTTTCAGTTAATAAAAGAAATAAATCATTGCCACCAGTACAACTAAGAAAGCAACACTCATCAAACCTCCGGCTTTCATGTAGTCTTTATTGCTGTAGCCCCCGGGACCCATGGTAAAGGCATTCACCGGATGGGTGGGGAGGACAAAGGAATTATCGGTTCCAACCGCAACCAGCAAGGCCAAAGCTCTGGGATCCATGCCAAAGTTTTCCGCAATAATCAGCACTAAGGGAACCAGTAATACCGTAGCCGCTACATTCGACATGAACAGGGAAAACAACGTAGCCAGTGCCGCAAGGGCAATTAATACCGGGATTTCTCCCCAACCTCCCACGATGCCCATCATCCAGTTTGCAGCCAGTTCTGCCCCTCCGGTTTTTTCAAAGGCTAAACCCAGGGGAATCAAACCCGCCAGTAAAAAAACAGTCCGCCAGCCAATGGCTTGGTACAACTCTTCCTTTGGTACAACTCCCAGTACCACCATCAACAGTGCCCCGGTAAAGAAGCTTAAGGATAAGGAAAAACCGAAAATCACCAACAAAATCCCAAGACCCATAGAAAATAAAGCCTGCAGCTTTCGGTCCTTTCCTTTCTCCTCCGGAGCTTTTACCTCTGTCATCACAACAAAATCCCTGGAAGATTTCATTCGCTGCAAATCCTCCCATCGGCCAAATACAATCATCTCCAAACCGGCTTCCATAGGCTTTTTCAGCAGACTGGTTTTTTCCCCTTCCTGATGTATATAGGCCACGGGTTCCACTTTAAAGTTCTTTCGAAGGGCAAACTCTCCCAGGGTTTTTCCGATGGCCCCGGAACGGGGAGGCACAATAATCTCTGCAAACCCTGCATAATCCTCTTGGGTTAAGTTTGAAAACTCCTCCAGTTTATCTTTTGCCTTAAGTTTTCCCGCTTTAATAAATTCTTCAATATTTTCTTTTTCTCCAAGAATCACCATGCTTTGATTTTCTTTCAAGGTGGTTTTTCTCCAAGGAATATAGGTTTTGCTGCCTTCTTCGGATATTCCTAAGATGTGCAGATCATATTTTTCCCAAATATCAATTTCTTCAATGTTTTTCCCTAAAACAGGACTTTCTTTGGAAACCCCGACTTCCCGAAGTTCCCTTGGCAAATCATAAAGCTTTTGCAGATCTTTTTTCGTTGCTCCCTTTTGATCCTCGCTGCTCTTTGGCAAAATAATACTGCCGAAAAAGTAGAAAATCAAAATCCCTGTAGCTAGCAGCATCAATCCAATGGGGGTCACGCTAAACAAATTAAAACCCTCATAGCCTCCATCGCTTAAAAGATCATTCAGCACAATCAGAGGGCCCGATGCCACCATGGTTAGAGTCCCTCCTAAAATTGCCGCAAAACCCATGGGCATAATAAGCCTGCTGGCAGGAATATTCGCCTGCTTTCCCACTTTTCTAAGAGCCGGCAAAAAAAGTGCGGCGGCGCCGATATTTTGCATAAATGCGGAAACGATTCCCACGGTACCGGAGACTGACACCATGATCCTTTTCTCATTGCTCCCTACGGTATCCGTGATCTTTTTAGCAAGGAGCGTCATTAAACCTGACCGATCGATTCCATAGCCTAAAATCATAACCCCCATTATAGCAATCACCGCATTGGATGAAAAACCGGAGAAGGCTTCTTCAATGGTAATAACCCCTGACCAGCCAAGGAGAACCATCACCAATATGGCCACAAGATCCGTCCGTAATTTTTCCGTTACAAATAAAACAACGGCGATTATTAAAATCCCATAGGTTATCGCAATATCCTGGGTCATAACATCCCCCCTCCATAATCAAAACTCCTGCAACGGCTCAATATTAAAAGAATTTCAATGCTTCTTACCGGTTAAGCAGGGGTTTGAGTGTTAACAGCCCTCCGGAAATCACCCTTCCGTCATAGTCTTTATTTCGCAGGAAAGATGCCGCCGAAGCCGATCGATCCCCGGAGCCGCATAAAATATAAATCGGTTGATTTTTCGATAATTTCTCATAGTCTTTATACAAATGCTGCAGGGGAATATTAATTCGATTGTACTCCGGGTCTTCGGGAGAGATGTCTTCCGGTTTTCTGATATCCAATAATGTGAACTTGTCTTTGTCCACCATCATACATCCCGAGGCGGTAATTGTGGGAAGAGTCTGCAGGTCTTTTCCCATATTTTCCCATTGAGAATTCCCATTGACGATGTACCCCTTCACGTTTTCAAAGCCGATCCTTCTGGCATACCAGTATAAGGTTTGTAGTTTTTCCATGTCATTGCCCTCTACGAGAAAGGCCACGGGTTCATCCGTATCTATGATATTTCCCGCATAGGTTGAGAAATTTCTTACACTGAAAAACAGGGTTCCCGGAATATGTCCGCCGAAATAAGCTTCCTTTGTTCTGGAGTCAATTATGGTAATGCCTTTTTTTCGAACATCTTCCAGAAGCAAGGGCTCCAAGCGGACTTCTTCCCCGATAAATTCTGCCCCCTCAACATTATACTTTTCCATTTTTTCAAAGTAGCGAGGTTTAATTCTCATTCTGCCAAAGTTATTAATGAACTCCTCTTTCGAATTTACCTGCAATACAGGATTATAGGCTTTTTCATAGGCTAAAGTGGAATAGGGTCGATCCTCCATACTCTCTCCACAGGCTGAACCGGCACCATGGGCGGGAAATACCAAAACTTCATCCCCCAAGGGCATGAGTTTTTCAAAAACGCTGTCATATAAAAGCCCGGTCATTTTTTCCAGGTTTTCTTCTCCATAAAAGTCCGTACGACCCAGGTCGCCCATAAACAAACAGTCTCCCGTAAAGACCATATAGGCTTTATCTCTTTCCTGCTCATACACACTGTAACTCATATGTCCCAGAGTATGCCCCGGAGTATGAATTCCTTGAATCCTAAGTTTTCCCACCGTTAATATGTCTCCGTCAAAAATTTTTTCTCCATACACATGTCCTAAATCCTCATGACCGGAAATATAAATGGCAGCCCCGGTTCTTTCAGCCAATTCCCTCGATCCGATAATGTAATCCTCATTCCGATGGGTCTCCAGAATATATTTAATTTTCAATCCATTCTTCCGTGCCTCTTTTAAGTAAACACCAATGTCCCTTCTGGGATCGATAACCGCCGCTTCATTTCCTTCCCCCACCATATAAGAATAATGGGCCAATCCTTCACTCTCAATTTGTTTAAAAAACATCTCACCATTCCTCCTTTTTTTCGTAGTACCCTTTAGGGTCTCCTTCTGATTGATTGTTTAATATTTCAGATTGTAGGTGTTTAAATACCCTATTCCTTTTTATTTAATCGAACTGCCCGGATATTCGCATCGAAAAATGCCTGCCAAGGAAGTAGCCTCGGCAGGCATAAGCTAAAAAAATTTTCTCAGGATTTAATCTTCCACACCAACTAAAATATAAGCATCTCCATGATAATTTTCCTGATTATTCTCCTGACCGCTTTGCTCCTGAAAATCCAGGATATTTACGATCACAGCCATGCTTTTTCCATTATCCATTGCATGAAAGGTAGCTTCCTCTTGGGATATTCCCTGTCTGCCCGGTTCATTTTCCTTCAGTCGGTTAATAATTTCTTCGATACCGATAAACAATAGCTCCTCATCCTCACCATCTCTCAAATAAAAACCTTCCCGACCTTCACTCATCCATCCTACCCTATAGGTCTCTCCATTTATTAAAAGCTCTTCTGATTCCCGGTCATCCTCGGTATCGGCGAACTGCAGCTGAACCATATAATCAAAATTCGATATATTCATCGGTATTTCTTGAGCTCTGAAAAAACTTCGATAGGAGGGAATCTCCCTACCAAAATCCGATTCATAGGGGCTAAAACCGAATACTGCTTCAAAGTCGGAGTAATATTCGAAGTCCTCGGGAAACCAGGAAATATTCTCGGTGTAGTTCATTTGACTTAAATAGGATGTGGTGACGGTTATAACTTCCCGGTCCCCCTCGGAAATATCCGCAACTCTTTGTATTTCCCCATCAATCAATATCTCATTATCAATCAGTACCGTTTCCAATTGATTGATTTGACTTCTTCTGCTTACACTAAAAGCATCAACCGGAGGTACAATGGAAAGGATAGAGAGCATCATCAACAGTATGGCCACTACTCCATTCTTTTTCCCTTTGTACAGGCTGAACAACACCCCGGTAATCATAGCGAAGATGCCATATAATATCACGAAATAACGACCATGGGTTAATCCCTCTTCTTGTATTTTTAGAAAGGAGGCGACGGTTTGAAACAATACGATGGGAACCAGTACCTTGGGAAAGATTTTTTTAAACTGGTCCGCCAGTTTGTTCTCCAAGGTTCCCGATAACACGTAAACGAAAATCACTACAATGGAATAGGTCACCAGCATGGGTTCTAACAGGTTATCCGTCCAAAATTCACCTCGGATATTCAAAAGAATATAAAGCACCAAAATCACCGTAAATACAGAAACTAAAGGAATAATAATATAGGCAACCAACACTTCCAGGAATCGGCTCCACTTCATCTTTTGCTCCGCTTCCCCGTCATCGATATGGTATTTTGGAATCAGGGACAAGAAATATACCGGGGCGAAAATAGCAAAAATGATATTTGCTGCATGGGGATAGGCCAGGTAGTTTACATTGAAAAGCAATTGATCCGTGGCTCCGAAAATCAAGCTTACCCCGAGCATTATTACACCACCAAAGAACAGGGAAGTGAAAAAGGCTTTAAAAGCGATTAAAAAACTTTGATCAAACAGAAATTCGGATCGGATCGTAGGAATCCAGATGCAGCCCACAACCAAAGCTAACACCAAAACTGCGGTTCTAATAGATATAATCAGGCTGAAGTCCGGGATGTTTAACATGGTTATATAATAAATTCCGGTTATAATGACTGCTCCTATTGCTAATCCCCATCGTTTCATCCCATCGGTGAAAAATCGTTCGTAAATTTCTTGGGCCGCCAGACTAATCAAAACTCCGATAATCCCCGTTGCCAACAGACGATCATACTGATCAAAACCCGACCTTTGAATACTCAAACCATTAACTACGGCAATGGCCATAAGAAAAGCACTGGTTAGAGGATACCGCACCAAAGCAAAGCTGAGTCCTTCGAAGCTATGTTGTAGTCGCTTAAAAAGTTTCATTCCTATACCATCCTCTCTTAATACTAAAGGTATTCTATAGGGTATTTATACCCTTTTAAACAGCATAAAACCGACCTCGTCGGTCGGTTTTAAACTATTTTTTCCCGTATTTTATGTTATAAAAAACTTTTCATCAAATATTTCGGGAACCCGAACCTTGCAGTGACCAATGGGTCCACCACTTGACAGACTTCTGCATTTCCTGCGGCACTTAGCAGCATTCCCGCTTCATTAAAGGATAAATCCAGCTCCCTCATCACCAGTTTTTGCATATCCGCTGCAGCAATTTTAACAGCTTCCAGCAGTTCCTTATGGGAAGCAATGGTGTAGTAGTACTCCTGGTCTTCCAGAATAGGATTGCTTATCGAGGGGCCTTTCAGTACCTGAACTTTAACCGATACTTCACCCCCGACTTCCACACCGCTGACCATGACTTCCCCATCACCCATGGCTCCGTGAAGATCCCCCATGGAAAGTAAGGCTCCTTTTTGGTATACCGGTAAAAAAAGGGTGGTCCCTTCTTTGATTTTTTTATTGTCCATATTACCTCCGTGGGCTCCCGGAGTGCCGCAGGGCACCCCTTCGCCTTTTGGAGCTACGCCGATTACTCCGATCATGGGCTCCAGGGGCAAATGGATATTTTCATTAAAGATTACTTTATCTCCTTTAATAGGAAGGACTTTAACAGTGGATGTTTGGACTTGATCCCCCATCAGACCGGCTCCGGGTATGGCTGCTATCACTCCGTAAGGGTTTACCTCAATCCGTTGGATCTCAATTTTCAGCACATCACCGGGTTCTGCTTCTTCAATGAACAAGGGTCCTGTAGCGGGATTGATATGATCCCAGTCCAAGGCTTCCATGGATTGTTCTTCCTTGGTAATTTGGTTTTGAAAACAGTCATAGGTTTCAAAAGTTACTATGCTTCCGGACTCTACCTTCAGTGCCGGTGGATGATTCTTGTCCATAATAAATACATGCCGGTTCTTATTAATTTTCTTCAAATTCTTCCCTCCTTCAGATTTTTTTGTCCTACTCATTATTATCCTCTGCCTTAATTCCCGTCGTACTCCTCTAAATAAGTATGCTTCTCTCCGTCCTTTTGCCAACCGATGACGCAGTCCATATTTACATTGTGTCCTGCTCGGAAAATCTTTCGATCCACATGGGGAAATGTCTTTTTCATATTTTCAATGAAAGTCTTCATCTCTTCTCTTTTGCTTCCGACTTTTTTGGACGACACCATGCAGGCACAGTTTAGAGGCCAAATCCCGCTATTTTCTGTAAATTCCCTAATATCTTTTTCTTCAATCAGATACATAGGCCGGATCAATTCCATGTTTTCAAAATTCTTAGCCTTCAGTTTCGGCAGCATGGTTTTGAAGTTCCCCGTATAAAACAGGTTTAGCATTGTTGTTTCTATCACATCATTATAATGGTGCCCCAGGGCGACTTTATTGCATCCCAAAGCTTCGGCCTTTGCGTAAAGAGCCCCTCTTCGCATCTTTGCGCAGACATAACAGGGGTAATCCTTGGCTTTTTCCTGGGCAATTTCAAAAACCTTATACTCAAAAATATGCACGGGAATATCTAAGTGGCTGCAATTATCCACCAGTAACTCTTTTATACTGGGATGATACCCCGGGTCCATGGCAATAAACTCTAAATCAAAATTGGCGATACCGTTTTTCCTCAGTTCCTGAAAAAGCTTTGCCATTATCAGGCTGTCTTTTCCTCCGGAAATTGCTACGGCGATTTTATCCCCGGATTGAATTAACTCATAATCCTTCACCGCTTTAATAAATTTTGTCCAAAGTTTTCTTCGGTATTTCGTAATAACCAGTTTTTCTATTTCTTCAAGGGTTTTCCGGCTTTCCACCGGGATGATCTGCGGACAGCCGGCTCCTTCTAATTCAGTCATTTTACCACTCCTTGCAGTTGCAATTTACAATAATATTGATTTAAGAATACCACCCTTAAGAATAAATATCAAACTGAACTATCCTCTGTTTGATAATCCTTCACCTGCATTACCCGCATGGCGTTTAAAATAGCTAACAAAGCAACCCCCACATCGGCAAAAACCGCTTCCCATAAAGTTGCAACTCCCATGGCTCCAAGAATTAGGAAAACCATCTTTACCCCGAGGGCCAAAACAATATTTTGCCATACGATATTTCTCGTTCGTCTGCCTATTCCAATGGCAGTGGCAATTTTCGAAGGTTCGTCATTCATGATGACCACATCCGCAGCTTCAATAGCAGCATCGGAGCCGAGGCCACCCATGGCAACCCCCACATCAGCCCTGGCCAGCACGGGAGCATCATTGATTCCATCCCCGACAAACAGGACTTTTCCTCTTGTGGTTCTCTTTCCTTCCATTTCTTCAAGCTTTTGAACCTTTTCATCGGGAAGGAGTTCCGCATAGATCCGATCAATGCCCAGCTTTTTTCCGATTTCTTCTCCTGCGCTTTTGCTGTCTCCCGTTAACATTACCGTATTCTTTACCCCTAAGGCTTTTAGAGATTTTATCGCTAATACCGCGTCTTTTTTTATCTCATCGGCAATTTCGATATGTCCCATATATTTTTGGTTTACCGCAATATAAATTACGGTCCCCAGGGTTTTTACCCCTTGATATTTGATCTTCTCCCGGTCCATTAATTTACTGTTTCCCGCAAGAATTTCCTCATCCCTGTAGTCCACCTTTATTCCATGGCCGGGGATTTCTTCATAATTCGAAAGTTCTTTAGTATTGACCTCTTTATTGTATGCCTCCACAATGGAAATCCCAATAGGATGATTGGAATAACCCTCGGCATAGGCTGCATATTCCAGTAATGCTTCCTTCTTGGAAGCATTCTCCGGTACAATATTTCTTACCTTGAATATCCCTTCCGTTAAGGTTCCGGTTTTATCGAAAATAACGGTTTCCACGTTGTTCAGGGCTTCTAGATAGTTGCTTCCCTTAATTAAAATCCCGCTTTTAGAGGCCCCCCCAATCCCTCCGAAAAAACCTAGGGGAATTGATATTACTAAAGCACAGGGACAGGATATTACCAGAAACACAAGACCTCGATATATCCAGTCTGAAAACAGGGCTCCCGGAATTATCAAAGGAGGTATAACAGCAAGAAGCAAAGCCGTAATTACCACAACCGGGGTATAATACCGTGCAAACTTGGTAATGAAATTCTCCGTGGGGGCTTTTCGACTGCTGGCATTTTCCACTAAATCTAAAATCTTTGATACCGTGGAGTCTTCAAACTCTTTAAGCACTTCCATGGTAAGAACTCCGTTTTTATTAATAAATCCGCTTAAAACACTGCTTTCCGCTTTCACGTCTCTTGGCAGTGACTCTCCGGTTAAAGCCGAGGTGTCCACTGCTGACATCCCCTCAATTACTCTTCCGTCAAGGGGCACTCTTTCCCCGGGTTTTACAATGATTACATCCCCGACCTTAACCTCCTCGGGGTCTACTTTTCGAAGCCCTTCCGGAGTTTTAAGATGGGCAAAATCCGGCCGAATATCCATCAATTCCCCAATGGATTTTCTTGAACGATTGACGGCTAAATTTTGAAAATACTCTCCTACCCGGTAAAAAAGCATTACAGCCACAGCCTCGGGATACTCTCCAATGGCAAAGGCTCCTAAGGTGGCAATCCCCATTAAAAAATTTTCATCAAATACCTGTCCACGGATGATGTTTTTCCCTGCTCGCAGAAGAATTCCTCCCCCTACAATAATATAACTTAGGAGAAACAGACCCAGACTCATGTTTTCCGAAAGGTTTAGGATCATGGTTACCGCAAAGATTCCCCCCCCAAGAGCCAGTCTCCTTCGGTCCACTTTTGATTGATCCAGTTCTTTATCATCTGTAAACCCCATACCTTTATTGGTGCTTCTCTCGAATTTCCGAACCCGAACTCCCGGTTCAATGCGATCTATTATCTTTGCGGCTTCTTTTGCAATACCGCTAATTTCCTGTCCTTCATCCACTTCAATGGTCAGTTTCCTTGCGATAAAGTCGACCCTTGTCCGCTGTACCCCTTCCAATCCACTGATCTGGATCTCCATTTTCTCTGCACAGTTTCCGCATCCCAGACCTTCCAGGGCCCATTCTTTTTTGATGGTTTTATTCTTCATGTCCTCTCCTCCTTCGCCCTCGGTTTATGATGATTTCATTTCATTAATATGGATGAATCCTTGGTCGAAAATCTCTTTTACATGTTCATCGTCCAAGCTGTAATAAACCACTTTCCCTTCTCTTCGGTACTTCACCAAGCGTGCCTGTTTCAGTACTCGAAGTTGATGGGATATTGCGGATTGGCTCATGTTTAACAACACTGCAATATCACATACACACATTTCTGCAGCAAATAAGGCATATAAAATTTTGATCCGGGTGGTGTCTCCAAAAACTTTAAAAAGCTCAGCCAGATCATACAGACTCTCTTCTTCAGGCATATTTTTTCCCACACGATTTACAACGTCTTCATGAATAATTGTACAGTCACATTTGTCCGCTTTTATTTTCGAATTGTTCATTGTTCTCTCCCTCTCTTCAATGTTATATGTGAGCAAGTGTTCATATGTTAATTCCATTATAGTAGTCTCTTCTTTTTTTGTCAACCACACCCCTGCTGCTCATCTTCAAACACAAAAGCCGACAGGAATCTCACTCCCATCGGCTTTATATCTATCTCTATC
>SKRE01000130.1 GCA_007118655.1 Clostridiales bacterium
CCTGGTGAATTTTTTAGGTTTATACATAAAATGAAGGCGGATCCAGGAAAGATCCGCCTTCATTTTTTAGAGTTTTTTTTGATAAAACAGAATATATTAGACCACATTTCATCCTCAAGGCAATTCGTGTAACCTCAAAGATCAAAGGGTGGCTAAGCACATGGAAGAAAATATTTTAGACGGTCGACCTTTGGGTCATCGGACTATATGCTGACTTTTAAGCAATCCCCGACATGCCGAGGACTTTACGTTTGGCAACAAATAGGAAGCTGCACTCCACCATCTCGGCAATCACCATGGCGCTGGCTCCGATCAATGCGGGATTTTCCGGTCCGATGAAGGTCCCGATAAGCACCGTTAATACCAAGGTGGTCAGATTTACAATTTTACCTACGCTGACATACTTGGTGTTTTGCCGCTTCATAAATAATCCCCACAGGTACTGGCGAATCACAAAGAAGATCGGCAGTGCCGCCATAATTTTCAGCACATCGGCGGCCATGATGCTGACCACGTCACTGGTTCCCACGATATTGCTTAAAACAAAGTATCCTAAAGGAGTAAATCCCAGGATTCCGATGATTAAGGAAAGACTGCCTCCAATCAGGGCTGCAAACCGTTTTACCGATTGATACCGCTCGGGGTGATCCTTTTCCTTAAGAAAGTTGATCGGTACCTGGTGAAACATCATTAAGGGCGCCAGGGCCAACACCCCCACGGACCAACCGACGGCAAAGGCGGAAATCGCGATTTCCGGCGCTACGGTCCGGGCAAGTCCCGCATTGATGATGGGTCTTGCGGCCGTTCGAAGGGCTGCGGTTAACAGCAGGGGCAGGAAAAACATCATAATTAAACGATTGTTCATCTCTTGCCGTCCCTCTTCCAGGTCTCCGTTTTTTTCGCTTCGCGCTTCAATGGCCTTTGGAATATCCTTTTGGCTGCGATTCATGATAATGGTCACCGTGCTGGCTTCAATAAACAGGGCGATGGCGAAAATTCCCGGAGCGTAGTAGGATCCCGGCAAAAAGGTAAAGTAATCCGCTAACAGTACCATAATCGCCACAAATATTACCCGCATAAAGGTTCCGATGGTAACCACCGGAGTCATTCTCAGTTTTATGGCCACCCCTTGATAAAAGTCTCGAACCGAGACGAATAAGGGGAAAAGCACCAGTATTTTCAGCATGGTTTCCGCTTCGTCAAGCACGGCCCCTTCCACACCGATCAAGGTATTCATAATCCAGCGGGACAGTCCCGTAAAGGCAAAGAGAAAAAACATGCCGACGATTAAAAATCCCATCAATGCCACGAAACGCCGCACTTTATAATAACTTTTTGCGTCCGTGGTCAAGGAAGTTACCGTATGCTTGATCATGGATACCGGGTTTTGAATCATCTGCAAAATACTTTTGGTCACGGCAAAGGCGGAAATTAAAACTTCAGGATTTGGAAATCGGGCCAGGGCCGCATTAAATAAAGAATGGGTCAATGCGATCATCGCCTGGGTTGCTCCAAGGGGCAGGAAAAATTTCAGCTGTTCCATTATGGTAATTTCATTTTCCTCCCGGACCCGGGCTCTTCTCCTGGCTTCCTCCCGTCGGACCGATATATTATCGATAGTATCAACATCCTTTCTTTCGTTGATGCGGTTTTACTGCGTAATACTTCGTCTATCTAAACAATCTATAAAACTATTATACCACAAAGTCTTTCGCCTTTCAAAGTATATTCCAAAGAAAGACAGAAGAAGACAGAGGACAGCGGGACGGAGTAATTGTCCGCTTGAATTGACTGGACAGCGGGACGGAGTAATTGTCCTTTCCCCTAGGAGAAACTTCCGTATCGGTCTCGGCGGTCCATATACAAATCTACAAAAACCATGGTGGCGATCACGGAGAGTACGATGAGCATCAGCATACTGATGAGCCAGCCGATGGGTCCGAAGATATTGATAATCCACTGATACAAAATGGATAAGTCCATAGCATTTCCTACGCCCACTTCCTGTCCGTTGCCGATCAATCCCGAGGGATCCAGGATATCCCCTGTGGTAATTAAGCTTGCAAATATATTCAGTCCCAGCACAATCCAAAAATTTGCTTTCACAAAGGAGATACTGTCTCCGAAAGCGCTGGCCACATCAATATCATCCACCACCAGAATCGTATCCCACAGAGTCACAAATATAAGGACCGCAACCAGGGCGAAGACCGCAATAATAATCAGAAAGACACTTCCGGTCCTTGCCAATATGAAAATCAAGGGAACAAAAACTAAGAGGGAACATACGATCAAAAACATACTGCCTCCGAAGATTTTAAGTCCGAAATGCTTCATCCCTTCAAAGTAGTCCCCCACTTCTACCGGCTCCTCTTCATCGGGATCGTAGACTTTTTTCGTCATGTGAATTTTTCCCGCCAGCATAAAAGAGGCGATCAAGCCCATCACCGCAACCAGTAAAATCACTGAGAAGATCCCAGCCCGAGGCCCCCCTGCGGCTCCTCCAAGAACCATAAGCAGCGCAACCCCCATCAGTAAAACCTCCATCAATCCCGCAAACAATAATACCCGGTTATTAAATAAAATTTTAAAGCTATCCCCTATGTACTGAAACAATCCTTTTTTCACGTCATACCGCCTCCTGTATTTTTGTTTTCGTACTTTAGTCTCATTATTCCCTGTATATTGTATCATAATTTTCTGTTTATTGCACAAACAGAAAGACACAGGGGGACAAAGGGGACAA
>SKRE01000073.1 GCA_007118655.1 Clostridiales bacterium
AATTCACCAACTTCAGGAGGTTAAAAAATGATCTTATCGGGAAAAGAAATTCAAAAGCGCGTGGGAAAGGATATATTTATTGAACCCTTTAAAGAAAGTCAGCTCAATCCCAACAGTTACAACTTAAAACTCCATGATGAACTGCTGATGTATACCGATGATGTTTTGGATATGAAAAAAGAAAATAAGTTCGAAAAAATTAAAATCCCCGAAGAGGGACTGGTGTTGGCTCCCAATCGACTGTACTTGGGAAGAACCGTGGAATATACCCGAACCTTAAATGCGGTGCCCATGTTGGAAGGACGGTCCTCCATCGGGCGCTTGGGGCTTTTCGTTCACGTTACCGCGGGCTTTGGCGATGTGGGATTCTCCGGTTACTGGACCCTGGAAATCTTTTGTATTCAACCGATCAAAATTTATCCCCATATTGAAATCTGCCAACTGTACTTTCATACCATTGAAGGGGAGTATGATCCCTATACCAGCGGCAAGTATCAAAACAATAAAGGCATACAGCCCAGTTATCTCTTTAAAGACTTTGAATGATCTTGTCCCCCGGCCTCCCGGCTTTTGCCATGCGGGATTTGGGGAGAAATAGGAAAAAAGAAGAGGGAGAAATAAGAACAAACGTTTGATAAAACAGGAGTTCTGTGCTATACTGAATTTATAAAAACGAAGAATCAGGGTGATGGTATGGAACTTCAAGAAAAATTAAGAGTATTGTCCGATGCGGCAAAGTATGATGTATCCTGTTCTTCCAGCGGAAGCAACCGGAAAAACACCCCGGGAGGTTTAGGCAATGCCTCGGAAGCGGGGATTTGTCATTCCTGGACCGAGGACGGACGATGCGTCTCCTTGCTTAAAATCCTTTTTTCCAATGAGTGTGTATACGACTGTGTGTACTGCATGAATAAAAACTCGAATTCAGTAAAACGGGCGACTTTCACTCCCAAAGAAGTGATTGAACTGACCCTGAACTTTTATAAACGAAATTATATTGAAGGACTCTTTTTAAGCTCCGGGGTCGTAAGAAATCCCGACCATACCATGGAGCAGCTTTTGGAAGTGGTAAAGGGCCTCCGGGAAGAAAAATTCAACGGATACATTCACTTAAAAGGCATCCCCGGGGCGGATCAGAAGCTGATTCACGCTGCGGGGAATTACGTGGACCGGATGAGCATTAATATTGAACTGCCCTCGGAAAAGAGCCTGCTGACCCTGGCCCCCCAAAAGAAAAAAGAAAATATCCTCTTGCCCATGGCCGCCATCAAAGAAGAGATTCAAGCCTACAAAGCGGAAAAGAAGCTCTCGAGGTTTGCCCCGAGTTTTCTTCCCGGAGGGCAGACCACCCAAATGATTGTGGGAGCCAGCCCCGAGTCGGATTTAAACATTTTAAAGCTTTCCGAAGGGCTCTATGACCGCTTCTCCATGAAACGGGTATATTACTCGGCCTACATCCCTGCCAATGAAAACAGCCGGCTGCCGAGTATTCAAACGAAACCGCCCCTGCTTCGGGAGCACCGCCTTTATCAGGGGGACTGGCTTCTCCGGTTCTACGGTTTCACCGCGAAGGAATTACTTAATCCCCAAAACCCCAACTTTGATCTGGATCTGGACCCCAAGTGTTTCTGGGCACTGGAAAATTTGCAGCTCTTTCCCATGGAAATAAACAAAGCAAGCTACGAAAACCTGCTTCGAATTCCCGGAGTGGGGGTCCGATCTGCGTTTAAAATCATCAAAGCCCGTCGGATGGGAGCACTTAATTACGGGGATCTTAAAAAAATCGGGATTGTCCTAAAACGGGCGAAATACTTTATTACCTGCAAGGGAAAGTACTACGGCGGAATATCCATCTATCCCGAAAATATCCGAAGACAATTAATACAAAAGCCTCAGGACGATCAACAGCAGCTGTCGATTTTCGATCTCTATGAAAAAAGCCTCCTTCAAATCGAGGAGCCAAGCAAAGTAATGGGGGAATTATAATGCTGATCCTTACCTATGACGGCACATTTGAAGGCCTGCTTACCACAGTCTATGAGTGTTATTATCAAAAATTGAAACCCGATGATATTCAAGTGGAAGGGGAAATCGAAAAGGACTTTGTCTCCCGCTACCTTTATATATCCACGGAGCAGGAAAAAGCGGACCGGGTTTATCAGGGCATTGAAAAAAACATTTCTCCCCAGGCTTTACAAAACTGTTATTATGCCTTTTTATCCGACGGGGAAACTAAAAGCATTCAGATATACCGCTATATTCGCTTAGGCTTTAAACGGGGCAGGGATATTGATTCTCTGCTGACGTCTAAACCCGTGGGGGAGCTCCAGGGTCTGGTGCAGAAAGTGCTGCGGGAAAAACACCGCATGCTGGGTCTGACCCGGTTTGTGGAGCTGGAGGGGGGCATTCTGTTCGGGAAAATCCAGCCGAAATATAATATCTTAAGCCTGATTGCCCCCCATTTTGCAGAACGCCTAGGACCGGAACAATGGATGATCCATGATGAAGGAAGAAACCTGTTGGTCATCGGTACAGCGGGTAAATGGCTGCTTAGGGAATACAACATCGAAGGAGAACGGAAAGTTCATAAAAGGGAAGCCCTGTTTCAATCCCTCTGGAAAGAATTCCATCAAAGCATTGCCATTAAGGATCGGAAAAACCTGAAACTGCAGCAGCAGTTTATGCCGAAGCGATACTGGAAAAATCTAACGGAAATGCAGGG
>SKRE01000180.1 GCA_007118655.1 Clostridiales bacterium
AAGGGACATCGTATATAAAGAAAATTCTATAAATTTAGAGGAGGACCATTTTAATGAGTTCAGAAATTGTAAAGCAAGAAAACAACGAGATTACCCTAAAGGTAATGGTAGACAAATCCGATTTTAACAAAGCAGTAAACGAAGCCTATAAAAAAACCAAGCATCAATTCAACATTCCGGGTTTTAGAAAGGGTAAAGCACCGAAGCAAATCATTCAACAGCGGTACGGCAAGGAAGTTTTCTATGAAGAAGCCATCAATATTGCTTTTCCAAAGGCCTATGAACAGGCCTTAGAGGATTTGAACATTGATCCCGTGGATCAGCCGGAGATCGACATTGAAAACATCGACCCTGAAAAGGACTTAGAGTTTACGGCGAAAGTGGAAATTATGCCGGAAATTGAAATGAGCGACTACAAAGGCTTGGAAGCGGAAAAAACCAAGTTTGAAGTAAGCGATGAAGAAATTGATATGGAACTTAAGACCATGCAGGAGCAAAATGCACGAATGATTACCATTGAAGACCGGGAAGCAAAAGATGGAGACATCTTAACCATAGACTTTGAAGGATTCATTGACGGAGAAGCCTTTGACGGAGGAAAAGCGGAAGGACATGAATTAACATTGGGTTCCGCACAATTCATTCCCGGATTTGAAGAGCAGTTAATCGGTGCAAAAGCCGGAGAAGAAAAGCAAGTAACCGTGGCTTTCCCCGAAGATTATCAAGCGGAGAACTTAGCGGGAAAAGAAGCGAAATTCGAGGTTGCCGTAAAGGAAATCAAAGAAAAGGAACTTCCTTCTCTAGATGATGAATTTGCCAAAGACGTTTCCGAGTTTGACTCCTTGGATGAACTGAAAAAAGATATTGAGGAAAAAATTGCAGAAGGCAAGAAAAAGACCCAAGAGCAGGAAGTAGAAAAGCAGGTTATGGACCAGCTGATTGAAAAAGTGGACGTAAAGATTCCTGATGCGGTTATTAAGCGGCAAACCGATATGATGATTCGAGATTTTGATATGCAGCTTCGGTATCAAGGACTGGAACTGAAAAAATATCTTGAAATGACCGGGTCTACGGAAGACGACCTTCGGGAACAAATGAAGGATGACGCGGAAAAGCGGGTTAAAACCCAACTGGCCTTGGAAAAAATTTCTGAGCTTGAAAACATCGAACCTACGGAAGACGATGTGGAAGCGGAAATTAAAAAACTTGCAGAGCAGTATAACCAAGAGGTGGAAAAAATCAAGGAAACCCTTGGGGATGCAGAATTAGAAAACATTAAAGACAGCCTGAAAAACCGAAAAGCTGCAGAGCTTTTGGTACAGGAAGCCAAGGTTGTGGAAGTGGAACCAAAAACCGAAGAAGCGGAAACTGCTGAAGACAGCGAAGCCTAAGACAACAGGGAATACGAAGCGTAAGGATTATTATAAAAGGGCCCAAAGTGGCCCTTTTGAAAAATCTGCTTTTACCAACAACGGAAACACAACTTCATAAAAATTGAACTTAAGGAGGAATAAACCATGGCATTAATTCCTATGGTCGTAGAACAAACCAGTCGAGGGGAACGATCTTACGATATTTACTCCAGACTGTTAAAAGAAAGAATAATTTTTCTAACCAGCGAAATCAATGATCAAACCGCAAGTCTTATGGTAGCCCAGCTTTTATTTTTAGAAGCGGAAGATCCCGAAAAAGACATCCAGATTTACATCAACAGTCCCGGGGGCTCCATTACTGCGGGAATGGCCATTTATGATACTATGAACCATGTTAAACCGGATGTGGCCACCACTTGCGTGGGTATGGCTGCCAGCATGGGGGCGTTTTTATTAGCCGCCGGAACAAAGGGTAAAAGAGTGGCACTACCCAATGCAGAAGTTATGCTGCATCAACCCTTAGGAGGGACACAAGGTCAAGCGGAGGATATCCGGATCCATGCGGACCGAATTATTAAAATGCGGGAGCATATGAACCAGATTCTTTCGGAAAAGACGGGGCAGCCCATCGAAAAAATGCGAAAAGATACGGATCGGGACTTCTTTATGACCGCGAAGGAAGCAAAAGAATACGGGGTTATCGATAAAGTAATTGTTCAAAAACCCTAACCCTATAAGAGAGGTGTTAATATGGCTAAATATGAAGAGAAAAAGCAATTGAAATGTTCTTTTTGCGGAAAGTCGCAAGACCAGGTAAAAAGACTGATTGCCGGGCCGAATGTGTATATTTGTGATGAGTGTATTGACCTGTGTCAGGAAATCATCCAGGAAGAATTTGAAGAAAACGAGGAAATGGAAGCGAAGGATCTTCCAAAGCCGAAAGAGATAAAAGAGATTTTAGACGAATACGTCATCGGCCAGGACGATGCGAAAAAAACCCTGGCAGTGGCGGTATACAACCACTATAAGCGGATCAACAACGAATCCAAAAACGATGATATTGAGTTGGAAAAAAGCAATATTGCCATGCTTGGACCAACAGGAAGCGGTAAAACCTTACTGGCGCAAACTCTGGCGAAGCTGCTGAATGTACCTTTTGCCATTGCCGATGCCACCGCTTTAACCGAAGCGGGATATGTAGGGGAAGATGTGGAAAACATTCTCTTGAAAATTATCCAGGCCGCAGATTTTGATGTGGAAAAAGCGGAAAAAGGGATTATTTATATTGATGAGATCGACAAGGTCTCGAAAAAATCCGATAATCCCTCCATCACCCG
>SKRE01000020.1 GCA_007118655.1 Clostridiales bacterium
ATACCATACTGAGTTTCCGCCATTTGTTTGCTTCGTTCAAACTCTTCTTCAAACTCGGCGAAGATAATTTCTTCATCGTTGATTCGAAGGAAAACATCGGACTCCTCAAAATCATCCAGGTCCATTTCTTCCTGTTGCATTTCCCCAAGAGCATCCTCACTTTGAGCATCGCCTTCGTCATGTTCTCCATTGTTTCCGTTTTCCACTTCGCCGTCCCCGCAGGCAGTTAATACAAAAAGTCCCACCAAGGCTAAGGCTAACAATGTAATACTTTTTTTCTTCAACATAAAACCTCCTATAGATTGCACTTCAGATTTGTGTAAAAAATATCTTGTTGCACAGTGTAGTATCCATGGAGATATTTGTCAAGTAGTAGAAGTGTATTTTTTTGTAAACAGGCTAATATTTTCTAAAAAAGTCACTGGGCTAAAAATGAAGAATAAAAAAAATGGAAAAGCCTCTTCAAAGACTTTTCCAATCTAAAATATTAGATCATCCTAGATACTATAGCTTTGCACTTAGATACCCAAAAACTTGGATTATATTACGGCTGCATGACTCCTGCAAAGGCGATCCATGCCAATACGGATTTAGCCACAAGACTGAGGATAATATATCCTCTTTCTCCGTATAGATAATTTTTCCATTTTCCTGCTTTTTTGTACTGTAAAATCATATTGACGGGAAACAAATTGAAAAACACAAAATAACTTCCCACTAAAGCATAAACAAACCAGGGTACTTCTGAAGGATCAGCATTCCCAAAGGCATAAAGAAGAATCACGATCCAGGGTACGATCCCTGCAAAACTCCCAAAGATAAAGGGCTTCCAATTGGTTTTTTCCGTGTATTGATTAATCTCTTCCATATCCAATCCGAAGAGGTTCATAGAAGCATTGGCAGCCACAATTAACAGCAAGGCCCCGATATCATATACCCCGAATAGCAGGGCAATTAGTACGATCATTAATGAGGAGCTCAGTGCATACTCATACCAGCGGAATCGGTTCATCCCCCGATCCAAGTCCCGGTTGTAAATCGGATTACCCCAGGGACTTACAATAATGAAGTGGGCGGCGGCGGATAGGAACAAGAACAGGGACACCATAATTCCAAAGGGCAATTCTCCCAGCTGATTCGGTTCCGTAACCAAGCGCATCTGAGTCTGGTCAAAGGTTAAAAAATAAGACCAGAGGGGAATTCGAAACTCGGCGATACGATCAATAAAAAGAGCAAATCCCAACATTAGCATGCCTTGAATCAAGTGTAAAAATCCCATAACCCTGTTGAATCGCTTGAGAGAAGCATGGGTAATCTCTTTGGACATACAAACACCTTCTTTCTCTGTTTGATTACCTATATACATTTTATAGCTAATCTTGAAGATACTTGTATATACCCACTAAGCTCTTTTACCAACCATTTTACGATGGTTTTTATTCTGCTGTTTTCTTAAATACACAAGAAAACTTTGGACTATTGACACTTTATATAAGCCGAACAATTTTCTCTTTAGTCGGACACCGTTGCTTCTCAATACCCCTTTTGAAGGGCAGGTTCTTTTCTGTGTACTAAAAAACCCGAAACCCTATACGATTATAAGGTTTCGGGTAATAATAACTTAATTTCCAAAATCCATGACTTCATAGTCCTCGGGAATTTCAAAATCCTCTTCCGTTACTTCTCCCACTTGAAGGTTGCTTACCTCCATCACATAGTTATCTTCAGGATCCGGACCGGTACTTTCAATCCGCATTGGGATCCCGTACTCTTGATGAATCCACATTCTTAATTCCACTTCGTCATAACTGTCGCTGACCACATAGGTTGCCACACCGTTAATTTCCTCGTCTTCGTGGTAGGTAAGCCTATCCCAGTCCTCTTCGATCATAAATTCATCGGCCCTGGGCTCATCTGCTCCATCTTCCTCCATGGGAGTCTCCTGATCCGCCGGAAAACGCATGGCCGTCATGGCATCAGGATCCAACATATAGTAATATTCTCCATCCTGAATACTAATAAAAGTTTGTCCTTCCCATTCTCCTTCGCTGCGAAACAGTTCATCCATTATCCACAGGCGAGTGGTAAAGCTTTCCATATTTTCTGATTCCATGGTCATTTCATAGGAGAAATTTGAGGGGTAATCCATAGCTCCAAAAATACTTTCGAGATCCCGGTCTTCCCCGGTCTCCTGTTCCTGGTCACCATTTTCATCCTCATCACCGGGCTCCTCTTCTTCATCAAGTTCTTCTTCTTCGCCGGGTTCCTCTTCTTCATCAAGCTCTTCTTCCTCGCCGGGAGATTCCTCCGCCATTTCCTCATCATTATCCTCTCCACCGCATCCATAGAGGGCTAACAAAGGAATCATAATAATAATCAGCAATAGCATGGTTTTGCTTTTTGTTATTCTCATTATTTTACCTCCTTTTTTTCGATGTTCCATCTTTATTCAACATTCCTGAATAATATCAGCGTTTATATTTGCCCAGCGATTCCTGAAAATCTAAAAAGAAAAAGTCTTGCATCATCTTGTTGTTATTTTCAAAACCTTTTTTTTCGTATAGTTTGATGACCTTCCCGGACTAAAGGTTTCACCGGAACTGATATCGGTTATCCTTCCTGGATAATGCGGTTATGGAATGTCTTACTAATTTATATATACCCCGAAAATTATTTTCAAACTACCCCGGA
>SKRE01000188.1 GCA_007118655.1 Clostridiales bacterium
AAGAAGCCCGTTATAAAAACCAAGCCTTTAACGTCAACGGTCTGCTTCCCGACTACCTGCAAAATAAGTTGTTTGACCTTTCAGCGGAAAGCGAGAGCCTGTTAGGGGAAGCCTTCGATAAGTTTCAATTAACCGCCCGGGGATACCACCGGGTTTTAAAGGTAAGCCGTACCATTGCGGACTTGGAGGACTCTTTGGAAATCAAGTCCCCCCATATTCTTGAAGCTCTTCAGTACCGCCACAGGAATTCATTCAGCACTTAATTTCCATAAAAAATGCCTTCCAGCATAGACACATTGCTAAAAGGCATTTTTTATATGATTGATTGCGGGAGTTTCCCCTTGAATAAATACATCAACAACATCAAAACGCATGGACATATCGGGTTTTCCCTGCTGTTTTTCATAGGTTAAATACTGATCCGCCACCCGACGAAGGGTATGCTGTTTTTTATAATTAACCGCTTCAAAGCCCTCGCCGTAACTTTTTGTCCTTCTGGTTTTCACCTCTACAAAGACTAAACAATCATCATTCATTACAATAAGGTCAATCTCTCCAATTTTTGTACGGTACTTTCGACAGAGGATTTGATAACCTTCCGCTGTTAAATACCCCTCCGCAAGCCTTTCCCCCAGATCCCCGAGGTTTTTACGGTTAAGCCCGTTAGGAACCATGGTTTTCATCGCTCTTTGCCGTCGGCAGAACCATTTTTCCTAAAAAACTTTTCCGGTGGATCGGAGTAGGCCCGAGTTTTGCCAGGGCTTCCCGGTGTGCCTTGGTTCCATAGCCTTTGTGTTTTTCCAGACCATACTCCGGATACTTATGGGACAGTTCTACTAAAAGACGGTCCCGGGTCACCTTTGCAATAATCGATGCCGCAGCGATCCCCTGAACTTTGCTGTCGCCTTGAATGATCCCTTCTTGAGGAAGATGGGTGGCTAAGGTTTCCGCATCCACCAAAACATAGTCGGGAACTACTTTTTCCCCGGACCGTGTCTGCAGATTATCTATGGCAAGGAGCATCGCTTTTTTTGTAGCATTTTTGATGTTGATTTCATCAATTTCCCCGTGGGATACTTCCCCGATGCCGATGGCCAGGGCTTCCTTTTGAATGATCTCAAAGTACTTTTCCCGTTTTTTCGGCGAAAGCTTTTTCGAATCATTTACCCCTTCTAAAAACAGGTCTTCGGGCAGAATCACCGCCGCTGCGGTTACGGGCCCTAAAAGGCAGCCTCTGCCCACTTCATCAATGCAGGCTATTTTACGGTACCCATTTTGATGAAGGGCTTTTTCCACGCCTAATAAATCCACAGTTTTCCCTCCTCGATACCTTTTTATTTTCCTGAAGGACTTTTATCACCTGGTTTTTCCAAGGATATTTTTGCAATCATGCCGCTTCGAAATTCGTCTAATAATACATTAGCCACTCGAAGGTAATCCACTTCATTGCCCTTAAACATGCATCCTCTTTTTTTCGCAATGGTATCCAATACCTCCAGGCCTGTAATCCCTTCCTCCATATCCTCTAGACCGTAACGATCAAAAAGATCCTTCGGATAATATTCAAGGAGCGTCTCCACAAGTCTCAGTCCCAGGGTTTCCCGGTCCATAATCTCGTCTTTTATGGTTCCCACAAAGGCCAAATTAAGGGCCGCATTTTTATCATCCAACCGAGGCCAAAGAATGCCCGGGGTATCCAGCATTTCCAGATCTTTTTGAATTCTTACCCACTGTTTTCCCTTGGTTACTCCCGGTTTGTTTCCGGTTCTTGCGCTTTTCTTTTTCGCATATTTATTGATCATGGAGGATTTACCCACATTGGGGATACCGACGATCATGGCCCGTATGACCTCCCGCCGAATACCCTTGGCCCGGCGAGCTTCGAGTTTATCCGCCAACAGATTCTTACTCTCGTTCAATAATTGTGTGGCACTGCTGCTGTCTATGGAGTTCATGGGGATTGCCGTGATTCCCTGCTCCTTAAAATGCCGAACCCATTCCTCGGTGACTCGGGGATCCGCTAAATCCTTTTTATTTAAAATGACAATTTTCGGTTTTCCGTGAACGATCGGATCAATATCGGGATTTTTACTGCTCCTGGGGATTCTTGCATCCAACAGCTCCCAAACCACGTCCACCAGCTTTAATTGTTCCTTCAGCAGTTCCTTGGTCTTTTTCATATGACCGGGATACCAGTTAATATTCAAACCATCACATCCTTTTATTTAAAACAAAATAAGGGACTGTTTCCAGTCCCTTTGTCTGAGCGCTTATTTTTTTTCTCTGATTCGGTAAGCTGCTTTTCCAATTCGGGTCTTTAAGTAATAAAGTCTCGCCCGTCTTACGCTTCCTCGCTTGATGACTTTTACTTCCACAACCTTGGGAGAGTGCAACGGAAAAACTCTTTCCATACTTACACCATAAGCAATTCTTCGAACGGTAAAGGTCTCTTGAATGCCTCCACCTTGTCGTTTAATTACGATTCCTTGGAATGCCTGAATTCTTTCCCGGGTTCCCTCTTTGATTTTTACATCAACGCGAACCGTATCTCCAGGTCCAAATTCCGGTACATCGGTCTTAAGCTGTTCCTTATCAATCATATCGATAATATTCATTGTATTACCTCCTTCCTCACCAGACGTTCTTAAAGAATTCTCTTGTTTCCCAGAGGAACGCCTTTAATACTCTGCTATTATATCACAAGGCCCGGCTCTCTTCAATGAAAATTTTACGAAATCCCAAACTTTTGAGCGGGGTCTTCTTTAGGATTTTAAGAGCTTGTAATCTTCCTTGGTCAGATCAATTTTTTGAAAAAGGTCGGGACGCCTGTTCCGGGTAATGATCAGGGCTTCTTTCCGTCGCCATTTCCGGATTTTTTCATGATCTCCCGATAAAAGGATCTTCGGTACCTCTTTTCCTTCAAAACTGGGAGGCCTTGTGTACTGGGGATATTCCAGCAGGCCGGAATGGATGGATTCCTCCTCGTAGGCTTCCGGACTGGAAAGCACACCGGGAATCATTCGACTGATGGCATCGATCATCACCATGGCGGGAAGTTCTCCTCCCGTCAGTACGTAATCTCCGATGGAGATTTCATCGGTTACAATCCCGTCGATGACCCGCTGGTCCACCCCTTCATAATGGCCGCAAAGAAAAATCAGTTCCTCTTCCTTGGATAGTTCCATGGCCATCTCCTGGGAAAACATCTTCCCCTTTGGAGATAAATAAATGGTTCTCGGTTTTTTTTCAGTATTTTTTACAATGTCCCGGTAGGCATCCATAATGGGCTGAGGTGTCATTACCATACCGGAACCTCCGCCGTAAGGGTAATCATCCACTTTTTGATGTTTATTGGTGGAGTAATCCCTAATTTGGTAGTAGTCAATGGAAAGCTTTTCATCCTCCCTGGCCCGTTTAACAATGCTGCTGTCTAAGGGACCGGAGAACATTTCAGGAAACAGGGTCATCACATGGATCTTCATGGAAGCATCCCCTCGATTAATTCCACTTTCATTTTGCCGTTTTTGATATCCACTTCTTTGATAAATTCCTTCGCCGCCGGGATCATCACTTCTCCGTATTCCTTGCCGCGAATAATATATACTTCGCTGGAACCTGCCTGTATTACGTCTTCCAATACACCCAGCCGCCCTTCTTTGTCGCTTTCCACCACCAGGCCGATTAAATCCTGAATAAAGTAGGTGTCTTCCTCCAGCTCTTTTCGTTGGGATTTTTCTATATAAAGATATCGGTTTTTAAGATATTCCACCTCGTTGATGTTTTCATATCCTTTTAAATACATTAGAATAAATCCTTTATGGCCCTGGGCCTTTTGGATTTCATAACGCTTTACTTCTTTTGTTTTGGGATCTTCTATGTAGACATAGTCCAGCTCAGAAAAGCGCTCTAAATCATCGGTTAAATGACGGACTTTAAGTCCACCCCTTATTCCATGAACATTCAGGATCTGACCGATAAGAATTTTTTCCATTTTAACACCTCTTAAAAATTGAATTTTTTAAGGAAAACCCGGTAAAAAAACAAAGGATTAGGGGATCCTAATCCTTAAAGAATTTCCACTACTACTCTTTTGTTTTCTTTTACCGCTGCAGCCTTTACCACAGTACGAATCGCTTTGGCAATTCTGCCCTGCTTGCCGATTACCTTACCCATATCCTCGGGAGCAACCCGAAGCTCTACGGTAAGGGCCTGGTCGTTTTCAACTTCCTTTACGGTTACCCGATCGGGATAATCTACTAAGGCTTTTGCAATCATTTCAACTAATTGGCTCATTTTAGTACCTCCTTATGAGGAAAACTATACAATACCGTTGTTTTTAAATAAATGCTTTACTACGTCTGTAGGTTGTGCGCCTTTTCCTAACCATTCCTTTGCCTTATCACCATCGATCTTAATTTCCTTTGGTGTAGATACGGGATTGTAGTATCCCAGTTCTTCAATAAATCGTCCATCCCGTGGAGATCTTGAGTCTGCTACTACAATTCTATAGAAAGGTCTTTTTTTAGCACCCATTCTTTTTAATCGAATTTTTACTGCCATGTTTTTTCACCTCCTTACAATGTTGTGAATCTTATTGCTGTTTATCCAAAGAAAGGCATATTAAATTTTCCGCCTTTTTTCTTTAGCTTATCCATTCCCGCGCCGCTGAACTGTTTCATCATTTTGCGGGTTTGCTCGAACTGTTTGATCAGTTTGTTCACCTGCTGTACGGAAGTCCCGCTTCCTCTGGCAATGCGTTTTCTACGGCTGCCGTTAATGATGCCGGGATTGGTTCTTTCATCCCTGGTCATGGATTGTATAATGGCTTGAATATGGTTTAATTCTTTTTCATCCACATTTAAGTTTTTCATCTGTTTGCTGGGCACCCCGGGAAGCATATTCAGCATATCTCCGATGGGTCCCATGTTGCGAATTTGTTCCAGCTGGTCTAAAAAGTCATCAAAGGTAAATTGCTGGGTACGTAATTTTTCTTCCATTTCCCTGGCTTTTTTCTGATCAAAGGAGGACTCCGCCTTTTCAATCAGGCTGAGCATATCTCCCATACCCAGAATTCTTGAAGCCATACGATCCGGATGAAAGGCTTCCAGTTCATCGAGTTTTTCTCCCATCCCTACAAACTTAATGGGCTTATCGGTGACCCCTCGAATTGAAAGGGCCGCTCCCCCTCGGGTGTCTCCATCGAGTTTTGTCAGGATTACTCCGTTAATTTCAATGGTTTCATTAAACTCTTTGGCAACATTGACGGCGTCCTGTCCCGTCATGGAATCCAGTACCAGCAGTTTTTCATGGGGGTGTACCAGTTCGTCGATTTCCTTTAACTCGTTCATTAAGTTCGAATCAATATGCAGCCGTCCGGCGGTATCAATAATTACCACATCATTGCCGTGTTTCTCTGCATGAAGAATACTTTCCTTCGCAATGGTTACGGGTTTTTCTTTGTCCCCCATGGAAAATACGGGAACTTCTACCTGCTTACCAACGGTTTCCAGCTGATTAATCGCTGCGGGCCGGTAAATATCACAGGCCACCAGTAACGGCCGTTTTCCCTGTTTTTTTAACAGTTTTGCCAGCTTCCCGCAGGTAGTGGTCTTTCCTGCCCCTTGCAGTCCCGCCATCATAATGATGGTGGGGGGTTTGTTGCTGAAGTTGATTTTGCTTTGGGTATCGCCCATTAAGTGGGTCAGCTCGTCTTTTACAATCTTGATCACATGCTGTCCCGGGGTTAAGCTTTCCAGTACTTCATCGCCCACGGCCCGTTCTTTGACCCTGCCAATAAAGTCCTTGACCACTTTAAAGTTTACATCCGCTTCCAAAAGGGCCATTTTAACCTCTCTCATTGCGGCGATTACGTCTTTTTCATTCAATTTTCCTTTGCTTTTCAGCTTGCTAAAGGTATTTTGCAGTTTTTCAGCTAATCCTTCAAATATCATATAAACACCTCGGATTTTTATTATTTACAGTTGCTCCAAATCCTCCCGGATTCTTTTAACCGTCCACTGAATTCCGGAGTTCGTATCATAGTGGGGGAGCTTTTCAATTTCTTCTATCAGGTTTTGAATCTTTTCTCTTCGAGTCTGATCATTTTTAACCATTTGAAGTTTTGCCTCATACTCAAAGAGGAGTTTTTCCGTCCGCTTAATATGATCATATACCGCTTGTCTTGATATACCCATTTCCTCAGCAATTTCCGACAGGGAAAGGTCATAATTAAAATACAGTTCAATAATATTTTGTTGGGTTTTGGTCAGAAGTCCCTGGTAATAATCATACAGCACCGACACTTCCACTTTTTTTTCAATAATCATATGCATCTTCCTAACTTTCCGTAAAGCTTGATTGCTTTACAGATGAAATTATAACCCATCCCATCGGTGCTGTCAATAGTCTATAGGGATTTATTGCATATCTTTAGAAAAGTCCTTTCCTTCGAAGCTATCTTAGTCAAATAATGCATCCACAAAAATCTTCGGTTCGAAACTCTGTAAATCTTCAAGTTTTTCTCCCACTCCGATAAGCTTTACCGGGACTTTTAATTCCTTACTGACGGAGATCACAATGCCCCCCTTTGCGGTGCCGTCCAGCTTGGTTAAAATCAGTCCGCTGATGTCGGTTACCTCTTTAAATATTTTTGCCTGCTGTATGGCATTTTGCCCCGTGGTAGCATCCAGCACCAGAAGGGATTCCTGGGAGAGTCCCTCGCATTCCCGTTTTACGATTTTAAACACCTTGCCCAGCTCGTTCATCAAATTCTTCTTGTTATGAAGCCTTCCCGCAGTATCACAAATGAGTACGTCCACTTTTCTGGACTTTGCCGCTTGAATGGCATCGTAGATTACCGCCGCCGGGTCCGAGCCTTCCTGGTGGGAGATTACATCGATCCCCGAGCGCTCTCCCCAAATTTTCAGCTGCTCAATGGCTCCCGCCCGGAAAGTATCCCCCGCAGCCAGGAGTACATTTTTTCCCTCGGCCTTTAATTTATGGGCGATTTTTCCGATGGAGGTGGTTTTACCAACACCGTTAACCCCCACTACCATAATGATGGAAGGGGTGGTTTTAAGATCCAGCGTGGGATTTGCCACTTCCTCCAGGGCCTCGGTTAAAAGTTCCTTTAATAAACCCTTCACTTCCATGGGATCCGTTGCTTTATTCTCCCTGACCCGGTCCCGGAGCTGATCGATGATTTCCATGGTGGTGTTTACACCAATATCCGCAGTAATTAAAATTTCTTCCAGTTCTTCAAATAAATCCTCATCAATTTTTGTATAGGATTTGACCAGATCATCCACCCGGTCGGTAATGCCTTTTTTGGTTTTCGTAAGCCCTTCCTTTAACCGTCCGAAAAGGCCCCCAAGGGAAAGGCCCTCCTCCGGTGCTTCTTCTCCCTCTTGAACCCTTGGATTTTCCCGGTTCGACTGAGCATGTTCCTGTTCTTTCGAAGTTTCCTCCTCTGTGGGATTGTCTTCATCATTTCCTTTGAATAAATTTTTCAACATCACGTTTCCTCCTATATCACTTTTTCATCTACGACGTAGTCTTTCATTTTAACGGAAACCAGTTTTGATATTCCTTCGGTTTCCATGGTGACCCCATAAAGCATATCCGCAGCCTGCATGGTCCCTTTCCGGTGGGTTACCACAATGAATTGGGTTTCCTCAGCCAGTTCTTTCAGAAACCCTGCAAAGCGATGGACATTGCTTTCATCCAACGCCGCTTCAATTTCATCCAAAACACAAAAGGGACTGGGTTTGATCTTTAAGATGGCAAAAAGCAGGGCGATGGCGGTTAAGGCCCTTTCTCCTCCGGAAAGCAGCGAGAGACTCTGAAGCTTTTTTCCCGGGGGTCTTGCTAAAATATTAATCCCGGTCTCCAAGGGGTCGTTCTCATCTTCCAGCACCAGATCCGCTTTTCCTCCTCCGAACAATCGGGAAAAGGTTTTTTTGAATTCTTCCTTGATGACTGCAAGCTGATCAAGAAACTGAACCTTCATGGAACTTTCCATTTCTTCAATGATTCGATTCAAACTTTTTTTCGCTTCCAGCAAATCTTTTTGCTGCTGATCTAAAAAGTCGAAGCGATCCTTGGTTTCCGTATATTCTTCCACCGCTTCCAGATTTACAGGTCCCAGGGCTTTAATCTGATTTTTCAGGGACTGGATTTCTCCCTGGGTAAGGTTTTTCTTCTTAGAATCAATCCAGCTCATTCCCTGATCATAACTCATTTCATATTTATCCCATAGGCTTTCATGGAGATTTTCCAGCTGAACCTCCAGCTTGGTTTTTTTCATCTCCAGTTTATATAAGGCCTCTTCTTTTTCCTTTAGGACCTGGGATTGGACTCGGTAGGTTTCCTCAATATCTTTTTTTCTTCGGTAGGTTTCCTGCTCTTTTTCTTTATAGGCGTCCCCTTCCTGTTTGATCTTTTTCAGGCCGGTTTCTCCCTCATTAATGGCATCGGACTGTTCCTGGATTTTCTTCTCGATAGTAACTTGTTCCTGTTTACCTTTCAGAATCTCCTTTTGGTCCTGTTCAATGGAGGACTCCTGACGATGAATTTCCTGTTTTAATCCCCGGATTTTACTTTCTAAGGCCTTTATCTGTTCTTCCATGGAGGCTTTTCGAACCTGCATCTCCTGGATCCGCTCTTTAAGGCCTTCGATTTTATCCAGTTGTTCCAATAAGTCCTTTTCTTCCCCTTGAATATAGGAGCGGTTTTTTTTCAATCGCTCTTCCAAATCCTTGACTTTATCCTCCAGTCCCTGATGCTCCCGAATATAATCCTGTTCCGTTTGTTCCAGCCGGGAAAGCTCCTGTTTCCTGTCGGAAATTTCCTGGCGGGATTCCTCCAGTCGCTGTTGCTTCTGCAGGAGCTGCTCTTTTAAGGTTGCTTTTTCAATCGCGATTTTTTGGATCCTTCGGTCAATGTCTGTTTTTTCCTGTTCAATATTCTGCTTTTCCTGTTGCAGGGCTCCGCTCCTTTTCCTAAGATCCTCCAACAGTTTTTCCTCTTTCAGGGCTTCCTGGGCCAGACTTTTCAGTTCCCGCTTTCTGGACAGCAGTCCCTGGCTTTTTTGCTGCAGAGAACCTCCGGTCATCGAACCTCCGGGATTCATCACATCCCCTTCCAGGGTGACGATTTTCACCCGGTGATTTAAGGCTTTGGCCATTGCAACGGCCTGTTTCAGATCCGGTAGAATTACCACTTTCCCCAGCAAACTGGAAAAGATGGCTTCCAGTTCCTTCGGATACTGAATAATATCCAGAGCGATGGAGGCCTTCGGTTCCTGATGAACTTTTTCTTTTTCCCGGCTTTGCAGGGTTTTCGGTGCAATCGCGGTTCTCGGCAGCACCGTAATTCGGCCGATTTTATGCTTCTTACAGTGCCCGATCAGTACTTTCCCTTTTTCTTCATCCTCCACAATCAGGTTTTGCATGGCATAACCCAGGGCGGTTTCAATGGCCAATTCATACCCCTTGGGGACTTTTATCAGATCCGCCACGGCTCCATAGAGACCTTCGGCAAAATCCCGGTCCCCCTTGGCTCTTTTTAACACCTCTTTTACGCTTCGGTTGAAGCCTTCCTTGGACGCTTCCAGATTTTTGAGCATTTGCACCTTCGACTTCTTATTTTCCAAATGACGGTCTTTTTCTTTAATACTGTCCAGGTGGTGTTGTATCTCTGCATCCTTTTTCCCAAGCTCAACCTGCAGAGTATTTCCCAGATTCTCATATTTTTTCTGATTCCGTTGATTCTCTTCAAAATCCTCCTCCAGCCTTCGGGCTAAATCCCTTTGTTCCCCCTGTACTTTTAAATTCTTCTCAAGATCCTCTTTTATTTGGGATTTTCGCTGATCAATGGATTTTTTCATGCTTCCCAGATTGGCCAGATCCACTTTCCAGTCCGAGAGTTGATTCATATCATCAATAATTTCTCCTTTGACTTTTTCCACGTCTTCTTTCTGATGACGGTTTTTCTGATCCCTTTTTTCGTAAATGCCGCCTTCCCTCTTCAGATCCCCTTCGATGGATGTTAATTGAGACTTGATCTCCTGAATTTCTACCTGAGCCTCTCCCAGCTCTTTTCTTACTTCTTCCTTTCGGAGCTCTCCTTGACGGATTCTTTTTCGAAGCTCCTCTTCCCTGGCTTTTAAATGTTGGATTTCTCCGTGATTCATCCGTTTTAAACTTTCAATTTCCTGATTTTCCTCTTTTTTCTGATAGTAAGCGGCTTCCTTTTGTTCATACTGTCCTTGATAATCCTTGATCTTTTCTTCTAAGGAAAGGATCTCCCCGGCTACATTTTGGTTTTCTTCCTCCGCCCTTTGGATATCCCGCCCAATCTCCTGCTTTTCTTCCTCTGTATCCCGGATTTTTTCATCAATCCCCGATACCTCATCCAGAATATGCTTTACTTCCCCTTCTTTTAAGGTTTCATACAGTTTTAAATACTGCTCCGCTTTCTCTTTTTGTTCCTTTAAGGGACCAATCCGGGATCCCAGTTCCTTTAATATATCCGACAGACGCTGCAGATTTTCCTCGGTACCCTTTAGCTTCCTTTGTGCTTCCTCTTTACGGCTTTTGTATTTTACGATCCCTACGGCTTCTTCAATTACTTTTCTTCGGTCTTCCGCTTTATGACTGAGAATTTCATCGATCTTTCCCTGGCCTACGATGGAGTATCCGTCTTTTCCGATTCCCGTATCCATAAACAGCTCCCGAATATCCTTCAGCCTGCAGGTGCTTTGATTGATTAAGTACTCATTTTCTCCCGACCGATAGGCCCTTCGGGTAATTTTCACTTCCGAATAATCAATGGGGATTCCTCCGTCTTCATTATCCAGGACCAGGGAAACCTCCGCCATGCCCAAGGGCTTTTGCTTTTCCGTTCCGGAGAAGATCACATCCTCCATTTTTGCTCCCCTAAGGGTTTTGGGACTCTGTTCCCCCAGCACCCATTTGATCCCGTCGGAAATATTGCTTTTTCCGCTGCCGTTGGGTCCTACCACGCCGGTAATACCGGATTCCAATTCCATGGTGATTTTACTTGCGAAGGATTTAAATCCTTTCAGTTCTACTCTTTTAAGATGCATGGCATCCACCCCCTTTTATCCTTGTTTGATTTTTTGGATGCTGTTGTTAGCCGCCTGCTGTTCCGCTTCTTTTTTGGTTTTTCCTGCCCCTTTTTCAAAGGTTCGGCTTCCCACTTTTATCTCCACTTCAAAATTTTTATCATGATCCGGACCCCATTCCCGAATAATCCGGTACTCTATTTCACCATAACCCAGCTTTTGTATCATTTCCTGGAAGGTGGTTTTAAAATCTTTTTTCGCAACTTCCCCCTGCTCAAAGGTGTCTTCATTAAAAAAACGAAGAATGATAAAGCGCTGAACCGCTGCCATCCCTCCATCTAAATAGACCCCTCCGATAAAGGCTTCCAGGGCATCGGCCAGAATGGAGGGTCTTTGTCTTCCTCCGTTGGCTTCCTCCCCTTTTCCCAACAATAAGTATTCTCCTAATTCCAGGGAAACTGCAATTTTGCTTAAGGATTCTTCACATACCAGGTTTGCCCGGTATTTGCTCAGCTCTCCTTCCGTCAGTTCCCGGTATTCATTAAATAAATGATTGCTGACTACCAAGCCCAGTACCGAGTCCCCTAAAAACTCCAACCGTTCATTGTCATACACCTTATCCCGTTTAAATTCGTTGGCGTAGGATCTGTGAAGCAGGGCTTGATTCAATATCGTTTCATCATTGAATAAATAACCGGTTTCCCGCTGGAATTTTTGCAGTTTTTTCTTTCGATTGGATCCGATTTTCAGTGTCGACATGATCATTGCTCCTTAATTTCATTTTTTTATCGTCCTTTAGAACTTCAACCCTTAGTATACCATAAAAGTTGTTGTCTCCTAAAGTGATTTGCCCTATAAAAAAACTATGGAAGCATCCGTGATCGGTGCTTCCATAGTTTTTTAGGAGTATGTGAATATATTGTTAAAATTATAGGGTCGGCTGATTAATCCTGATATTTTTTAAATACGATCGTGGCGTTATGCCCTCCAAATCCTAAGGAATTGGACAGTGCATAATTCACATTTCTTTTCACCGCTTTGTTGGGAGTGTAGTTAAGATCGCATTCCTCATCAGGGTCTTCATAGTTGATGGTTGGAGGTATAATCCCGTGTTTAATGGCCAGTACGGAAGCAATGGCTTCAATGCCCCCTGCAGCCCCTAAAAGGTGTCCCGTCATGGACTTTGTGGAACTTATGGCCAGGTTGTCTACATGATCCTTAAACACACTTTTGATTGCCATGGTTTCAAACTGGTCATTGTACGGGGTGCTGGTTCCATGGGCATTGATATAATCTATGGCTTCCGGAGGGGTATTGCCGTCGGCAAGGGCTTTGAGCATCGCTCTTTTTCCCCCTTCTCCTTCCGGTGCCGGTGCGGTTATATGGTAAGCATCGGCACTCATACCATAGCCCGCCATTTCTCCATAAATCTCCGCTCCCCGCTCTAAGGCGTGATCCAATTCTTCCAGAAGCAAAATACCGCTTCCCTCCCCCATAACAAAACCGTCTCGTTTGTTATCAAAGGGACGACTGGCTTTTTCCGGTTCATCATTGGCTGTGGACATGGCCTTCATGGCGCAGAACCCTCCGATGGATACCGGGGTGATGGAAGCTTCCGTGCCGCCGGTAATCATCATCTTTGCATCTCCACGCTCGATAATT
Organism: Clostridiales bacterium; assembly: GCA_007118655.1. Taxonomy (GTDB): domain Bacteria; phylum Bacillota; class Clostridia; order Peptostreptococcales; family T1SED10-28; genus Isachenkonia. The sequence continues at coordinate 12,749 of SKRE01000188.1, forward strand.
TTAAAAGCTTCTCCAATGGCATTGGTTGCCGAGGCACAGGCCGTAACCACGGTGGTGTTGGGACCTTTGGCGCCAAGACTCATGGATACCTGGCCTGAGGCCATATTTACAATCATCATCGGTATGAAAAAGGGACTGATTCTTCCCGGTCCTTTTTCCAGCATTTTTCGGTGCTGCTCCTCAAAGGTGGCAATTCCCCCAATGCCGGAGCCGAGGACTACACCGAATTCTTCATGATCGATTTTTTCTGCATCGATTTTACTGTCTTCCATGGCAAGTTTTGCCCCCGCCACGGCGTATTGCACAAATAAGTCCATTCGCTTGGCTTCTTTTTTTTCCATATAATCTTCTACTTTAAAGTCTTTTACTTCCGCTGCAATTTGTGTAGGAAAATCCGCCGCATCAAATTTAGTGATTTTCCCGATTCCTGAACGCCCTTCGGTTATGGACTTCCAAAATTCCTCTTTCCCATGGCCAACGGGAGTAATACAGCCAAGACCCGTAACTACTACTCGTTTCTTCATAATAAAACCTCCTTTACCAGGAATGTTCAACTGATTCCCGGTATTAATCAGATAAGAAGCCCCCTCCGGGGCTTCTTGACAGCTTTTGAAACTACTTTACTTTTTCTACGTAATCCACAATGTCTCCGATATTTTTAAAGTTTTCAGCTTCTTCATCGGGTATTTCGATTCCAAACTCATCTTCAATGGCCATAACAATCTCAACCGCATCCAAGGAGTCGGCTTCCAAATCATTAATTAAGGAAGTGCCTTTTTTAATCTCTTGGCTTTCCTCCAGTCCTAATTGTTCTACGATAATTTCTTTTACTTTTTCAAATGTCATTTTGTATTCCTCCTATTATTTTTGTTTTTTATTTTATTGATTAAGCCTTTCCTACATTACCATGCCGCCATCCACATGGATGACCTGACCGGTAATATAGTCGGCGTCTTCACTGCTTAAAAAGCTGACCAGTCGTGCCACGTCCTCCGGTTTCCCGGGACGCTTTAAGGCTACACTGCCAAGCATTGCCTCTTTCGCTTTTTCGGAAAGTACATCCGTCATGTCGGTTTCAATAAAGCCGGGAGCAATGGCATTAACGGTGATGTTTTTTCCGCCCAGTTCCTTGGCAATGGATTTGGTAAAGCCGATAACGCCGGCTTTGGACGCGCAGTAATTCCCTTGTCCGGGATTACCCATCACCCCTACCACGGAGGATAGGTTGATGATTTTACCGCTCTTTTGCTTCATCATTTTTCTCGCCACGGCTTTAGTGGCAAGGAATACCCCTTTAAGATTAACATCCATCACTCCGTCCCAATCCTCTTCCTTCATACGGATTAACAGATTGTCCTTCGTAATACCCGCATTATTTACTAAAATATCCAAGGTATCGAAGTTTTCATTAAAGGTACTGATCATGTTTTCCACGTCGGCGCTATCCGTAACATTTCCTTTGATGGATAGACCCTTAACCCCGTAGTTCTCAATTTCTTTAACCACTTCAAGGGCTTTTTCCTCATTGCTTGTAAAGTTGATTGCCACATTAGCACCCTGCTTTGCCAGTTCCAGGGCAATGGCTTTCCCGATTCCCCGGGAGCCGCCGGTTACCAATGCATTTTTACCTTGTAGTCTCAAATGAATGCCTCCTTATACTCGAATTCTTTGGGTAAGTCCTTTTAAGTCCTGAACATTTTCGATATTCATCATATTCACCGATCGGCTCTTGTCCTTTGCAATTCGTTTGATAAAACCGCTTAAGGTTTTTCCCGGACCGATTTCAATAAAGGTATCCACCCCTTCAGTCATCATGTATTCCACAGATTCCTGCCATTTTACCGACTGACTGACCTGTCTTACCAGGTTGGGGATTACTTGACTCTCATCCTCCAGCATTCGGGCATTGGTGTTGGTAATCACGGGAATATTCATATTTCCGATATGGGCTTTTTCAAGCTCTATTTTCAGCTTTTCCCCCGCAGGCTTTAACAGACTGCTGTGAAAAGGAGCACTGACCGGAAGAATAACCGCTTTTCTGGCACCTCTGGCCTTTGCCAGTTCCGCAGCTTTTTTCACGCCTTCAACTTCTCCGGAGATTACAATTTGGGCCGGGCTGTTATAGTTTGCCACTTCCACGATTCCATGGGCCGAAGCCTCGTGAATACATCCCGCCAGGATTTCCTGATCCAGGCCTAAGATCGCCGCCATGGCGCCGACACCTTCCGGTACCGCTTCTTGCATATATCGTCCCCGTTTTTGAACAATGGCCACCGCATCTTCGAAATCCAGCACCCCGGAGGATACCAAAGAGGTATATTCTCCAAGACTAAGTCCTGCGGTCATATCACATTGAATCCCTTCCACTTCCAACACTTCCAATAAGGCTACGGAAGTGGTCAAAATCGCGGGCTGGGTGTTTTCAGTTTTTTTCAAATCTTCATCGGATCCTTCAAAACATAAACGTTTCATATCCATTCCTAAACGGTCGCTTGCCTGCTCGAAAACCTGCCGTGCTACAGAAAAATTCTCGTAAAATTCTTTTCCCATACCGGCGTACTGGGCTCCCTGTCCCGGAAAGACGAATGCTACTTTTCCCATAATTAACCCTCCTTTATTATTTCTGTGATTTTTTTATTATTCAACGCTACATCACTGATAATTTCTTTTATAATTTCTTTGCAGGGCTTGATATCTTTTATAAGTCCCGCAACCTGTCCTGCCATAACCGATCCTCCGTCAACGTCCCCGTCAACCACGGCCAGTCTTAATTTTCCAACTCCGGCTTCTTCAAGGGCTTCCTTTGAAGTATTCAGTTTTTCCAGTTTCATAAATTCCTTTGTAAATCGATTTCTAAGAACTCTTACGGGATGCCCGGTGCTTCTTGCGGTTACCACAGCATCACGGTCCTTGGCGGCAATTACCTTTTGCTTATATTTTTCATGTACGGTGCACTCCGTGGAACAGATAAACCGGGTTCCGATCTGTACCCCTTCCGCCCCTAGGCTCAGGGCTGCAAGCATGCCCCTTCCGTCGGCAATCCCGCCGGCGGCAATTACGGGAATGGTTAAGGCATCCACCACCTGGGGTGTTAATGACATGGTGGTAAGCTCTCCGATATGGCCTCCCGCTTCGGTTCCTTCAATAATCACGGCATCGGCTCCGATTTTTTCCATTCGCTGGGCTAAGGATACGGAGGGTACCACAGGCAGTACTTTGGTTCCGATGGCCATTAAGCGTTCCATATATTTTCCGGGGTTGCCGGCGCCCGTGGTGATCACCGGGATTTTTTCTTCAATGACTAAATCTATAATATCATCCGCAAAGGGAGAGAGGAGCATCACGTTTACTCCGAAATCTTTATCGGTTAAGGTTCTGGCCCGTTTGATCTCTTTTTCGATGACTTCTCTCGGAGCATTTCCTCCGGCGATGATTCCAAGCCCTCCGGCTTCCGATACGGCTGCGGCCAAGTCTGCATCTGAGACCCAGGCCATTCCCCCTTGAATAATGGGGTAATCTATATTAAGCAGTTCAGTTATTCTTGTTTTCATTGTCTACACCTCTTTTGACCATTTTATTAAGCTTGATCCCCAGGTAAGTCCGCCGCCAAAGGCTACCAGTAAAATATTCTCACCCTTGATCAGTTTTCCTTCCTTCGCTGCCTCATCCAAGGCTACGGGAATGGACCCTGCGGATAAATTTCCGTACTTATGAAGATTTACATATACTTTGTCCTTTGACAGTTTCAGTCTTTTCGCCGCTGCATCGATAATCCGAATATTGGCTTGATGGGGAATTAAAAAATCCACATCCTCAATGCTTTTTCCGCTTTTCTCTAAGACTTCCAATGAGGACTGTCCCATGATTCGTACGGCGAACTTGAAAACCTCGTTGCCGTCCATGGAAATATAATGCAGTTTGTTTTCCACACTTTCATGACTGGCGGGAATTCTTGAACCTCCCGCAGGCTGTTTAAGCACCTCTCCCTTAGCACCGTTGGCTCCAAGGGTTATTCCCTGTATTCCGTATCCCTCTTCCACTTCCTGAAGGACTGCGGCTCCTGCCCCGTCCCCGAAAAGCACACAGGTATTCCGGTCTTCCCAGTTCATAATTTTACTGAGGGTCTCGGCTCCGATGATCAACGCATTTTTTGCCATGCCCCCCTGGATCATATTTTCCGCCACGGACATGGCGTATACGAATCCGGAACAAGCCGCTTCAATATCAAAGGCGATGGCTTTCGATGCCCCAATGTTTTTTTGCACAATACAGGCGGTGGAGGGAAATGCCATATCCGGCGTTACCGTAGCCACAATAATCAGATCCACATCTTCTGCCTGCAGTCCGCTGTCCTCTAACGCTTTTTCTGCCGCTTCCGTAGCTAAATCGGAAGTCGCTGTATGCTCATCCACTACCCGGCGACTGCCAATCCCTGTACGGGAACGAATCCATTCGTCAGTGGTGTCCACCATGGTCTCCAGATCTTTGTTGGTTATAATTTTCTCCGGCAGGGCTTTTCCTGTACCGGTAATGCCAATACTCATTCTATGATTCAAATCATCATCTCCTAGTTCCTTAGGGTTTCCTGGATCTCGTCTGAGATTTTCTCTACGATGTTATTTTCTGCAAACCGCTTTCCTTGACGAAGGGCATTTTTAACGGCTTTTCCGTTAGAGCTGCCATGAGCCTTTATCAGCACACCCTGTACTCCTAAGAAAGGAGCCCCTCCATGTTCGGTATAATCGTAATCCTTCTTTATTTGTCGAAGTCCCGGCCGTAGGATCCCTGCGGCTATTTTCGTCATAAAGGATTTGGTGAATTTCTCTTTCAGCAGATCAAACACCGTCATAAAAACCCCTTCAGTTAATTTCAATATTATATTTCCGGTGAAGCCGTCGCATACAATTACGTCGGTTTTTCCTCTTGGAAGATCTCTTGCTTCCATATTTCCTGTAAAGTTTAAGGCGCTCTCCTCCAAAAGGTCATAGGCCTCTTTTGTCAGTTCGTTGCCTTTACCCTTTTCCGCCCCTACGTTCACCAAGGAAACCTTCGGGTTCGTTACCCCGAGAATATGCTCGGAATAAAGGCTTCCCATAACTCCGAACTGCAGCAGATTTTTTCCTTTACACTCCGTATTGGCGCCGCCGTCTATTAATACGGAGGCTCCGTTTTCATGGGGAAAGACCGGTGCCAGGGCGGGACGGTCGATCCCTTTAATCCTGCCTAGAATAAACAACCCGCCGGCCAGTAAGGCTCCCGTATTCCCTGCGGATATCACGGCTTCCGCCCGTCCTTCTTTTACAAGGTTTAGGGCTACCACCATGGAGGAGTCCTTTTTTCTTCGTATGGCCTTTACCGGTGGATCTTCATTTTCAATTTTTTCACTGCAATGGATAATTTCAATTTTATCTTTATCATATTCATATTGACTAAGCTCTTTTGATAATATTTCCTGATCTCCTGTGATCAATACTGTTACTCCGTATTCTTTTGCTGCCTCTACTGCCCCTTGTACCGTGGACTGCGGTGCATGATCTCCTCCCATGCCGTCGATTGCTAGTATCACTAAAACCCCTCCTGCTTTCAATTTACTTCCCTGGGTTTAAGAGCACCCTTCCCAAGTTACTCTTCATCCACATCCATACTTAAGGAAACGAAAATGAATTTCCCACGGAATACCTGTTTTTGATTAACGGATATTTTTACATGCACAAAGTGTTTGTTTCCTCGTATCCGTACCAACTCAGCTTTTGCAACTAATTTATCGCCTAAGTATATGGGTTTTAAGTATTTTATGTTGGCCACTCCGGTTAATGCCACATCCGCATCAATGACTGCCATGGCCAAGGATTCCGCTTGAGAAAAAATGTGATGCCCCCGAACAATATTGGTTTTTTTAAAGGTCATTGCTTCATCGGTTTCCAGAATAGAGATCCCTTGTTTTCCCAGGGTCAGGTCGATGAGCTCTCCAACGATCTCCGCTCCCACCATACTTCGGACCTTCTCGTAATTTCCTTGGGCAACATTTCTAAATCGTTCCCGGAGTTCGGGAATCCCCAGTTCCATTCGATCCAAGCGTAGGGTTTGAATGCTGACACCAAAGACCGAAGCCAGTTCCTCATCATTTTGAAAGGGATCTTCTTTGATCATTTCCTTGAGTTTTTCCTGACGTTCTTTTTTTGAAACCCGTCTTTTGTTGCTCATTCCAACATCTCCCCCGCATTTAGTACTAATAATTAGTACCTAGTCATAAAGACAGTATATAGCATACTTATCTAAAAATCAATTCTTTTTTTATTTTTTCTATAATCAGGGATTTATCAGACTTTTCCCATAAAAAAATAGCAATGTATAACCTACATTACTATCTTCTTAAGGTTTATTATTATTCAGTTTCAACCACTTCTTTACCTTTGTAGTGTCCACAATCGGAACATACTCTATGAGGTAATTTAGTTTCTCCGCAATTTGGACATTTTACGAATCCTGTTGCCAGAAACTTGGAGTTCGAAGCTCTTCTCATGTTTTTCTTGGATTTACTGGTTTTGCGCTTTGGTACTGCCATTGACTTACACCTCCTTAATCTTCCTTCAATAAGCCCTTTAGTTTTGCAAGTCTTGGATCAATGGTTTCTTCAACTTCCTTATGGGGTGCACAGTTACAACTTCCCTCTTCCAGGTTTTGACCACAACTATTACAAATCCCCTTGCAATTTTCTTTGCAGAGAGGTTTCATGGGCGCTTTCATAATAAGTTCTTCAATGATAATCTCTTCTAAGTCTATCATATCATGATCCACCACTAAAATGTCTTCTTCCTTGTCCATTTCCAGGGCTTTTTTAGAACTTACGATTTCATAGTTCATTTTCAGTTCCAGGCTCTCTTCAAAATCTTTCAAACACCTGCTGCAACTGCTTTCTATCAGGGCTTTTGCTGTGAGACTCAGAAACATTCCATCCCGGGTAAAGTAAATCCTGCCTTTTCCCTGAATCGGTTCCTTAATCTTTATGCTTTGAACCCCTTCAATAGACTCCAGATCGATAGTGAGATCAATATCCAGATATTGATCATTTTCTTCTTTTGCTTTTCTAAGATTTATTCTCATTATAACCCACCTCTTGAGCATTGACAAATTTGATTATACAAACCATTTAAGGTTTTGTCAAGTACTTATATTTGACAGGCTTTAAAAGGACGAAGCCCTATTTGTCCAGGGACTTCGTCCATCTTTGAGTCATTGCTTAAGTTTCAGTGTTTTTTATACTAAGACTAAGGTTTCACGGGCAATGGCCAACTCTTCGTTTGTAGGCACTAAAATAGCCTTTGTGGTTGAGTCCTCGGTGCTGAAAATCGCGGCTTTGCCTCGAACATTATTTTTGTCCTGATCCACTTTAATTCCTAAGAATTCCAAGCCTTCACAAATTGCTGCCCGGGATTCCGGAGAATTTTCTCCAAGTCCTGCGGTAAATACCACCGCATCTATACCGCCCATTTCTGCAGCATAGGCACCAATATACTTTTTCACCCGTTTATGGTATAAGTCTAAGGCCAGTTGCGCTCTTTTATTTCCCTTTTCCGCGGCTTCCTCAATGTCTCTAAAGTCGCTGGATACTCCGGATACTCCCAGTACTCCCGACTTCTTATTCATCACGTTATTCAGTTCTTTGTAGTTCAAACCCTCTTTTTCCATTAAAAAAGTGGTAATGGCAGGGTCAATGTCTCCGCATCGGGTTCCCATAGCCAGTCCTTCCAGGGGAGTGAATCCCATGGAGGTGTCCACGGACTTTCCGCCGTCCACCGCTGCGATGCTGGCTCCGTTTCCTAGGTGGCAGGTAACCAATTTTAATTCTTCAACGGGCTTTCCAATCATTTCCGCCGCAACCATGGCTACATACTTATGAGAAGTTCCGTGAAAGCCATATCGTCGAATTTTATAGTTCTCATAGTATTCATAGGGTAATGCATAGATATAGGAATCCTCAGGCATGGTTTGATGGAAAGCGGTATCAAACACGCCGACCATGGGAATTCCCGGTAAAATTTCCTGACAGGCATAAATTCCCATAAGGTTGGGAGGATTGTGCAGCGGTGCAAGTTCCGAACATTCTTCCAGTGCGTCAATCACATCTTGATTAATCACTACGGAACCGGAGAACTTTTCCCCGCCGTGTACTACCCGGTGACCGATGGCACTGATTTCTTCCATGGATGGAATCGCGCCGTGATTTTTGTCCACCAGGGCATCCAAAACAATACGGATGGCATCTTTGTGATCCTTCATCGGTTCTTCGATTTTCACCTTTCCGTTACTTTCCGATTCATGCTTTAGAAAAGATCCTTCAATACCGATTCTCTCCGCTACGCCCTTAGCCATTAATCCTTCATTTTCCATGTTAATCAATTGATACTTTAATGATGAACTTCCACAGTTCAGTACTAAAATTTTCATTAACCTGCAGCCTCCTTAATATTTTCTATATTGATGGGTATGATTGATAAAATTTTATTTAGTAGTTAAACTAACACTATTAATAATAATTGATTTCCCGGATTTTATCAAGGATTATCCGGATTTTATATGGTTTTTTTTGTGCTTATGATATAATCACTACAGGAATAAAGATCAAAACCGCTTCGGATTCAACCAGTGTACCGACTCGGTTTAAACAGTAATAGGAGGCAGTTTTATGAAAGTTCTCGGCGTAGTCACGGAATACAATCCTTTTCATAACGGTCACAAATATCATATTGAAAAATCCAAGGAAATTTCAGGATGCGACGCTGCCATTGCGGTTATGAGCGGGCATTTTCTCCAACGGGGAGAACCGGCTTTATTGGACAAATGGCGCCGTGCTGAAATGGCCGTTCACTCCGGTGTTGATTTAGTCATAGAGATCCCTACGGTTTACGCCTGTGCCACGGCGGAGTTTTTCAGCTATGGCAGTCTTCAGCTTCTACAGGGCACGGGAATTGTCACGGACCTTTCCTTCGGCTCCGAACACGGAGAATTGCCTCTTTTGGAGCACATTGCACAAATCCTGGTGGAAAGCCCCAAACAGTATGAATACTACTTAAAGGCAGGCTTGGACAGAGGAAGCCTTTTTCCTGCGGCCCGTTCCGAAGCCTTGGCCCTTTATATCAAGGAAAGGAATGAACTTGATGAATCCCGGTCTTTAGAGCTTAACCAGGTTTTAAAAAGCCCTAATAATATTTTAGCCATCGAGTATTTGAAGACGTTAATCCGAACAGACAGTTCCATAACGCCCCATACCTTCCGGCGAAGGAGTGCCCCTTATCACGACCGGAAAATTCGCGGTTCCATTGCCAGTGCCACCGCTATCCGGGAACATTTGCTGTCGGGAGAGAATATCAGCACCCTGGCCGGGGTCTTGCCCGAGGCCTCCTACAATATATTAAGCGACGCTGTCCGGGAAGGCAGCGCCCCCGTATTCATCCACGACTTTCAGGATGTACTGTTAGGCCTTCTTCGACGAAGCACCCCCCGGGATTTACAAAATATTTTTGATGTGAATGAGGGCATCGAAAATCGCCTTCTCGACGGCGGCAAGAAAAGCGCTTCTATTGAAGAACTCTTGGAAAATGTTAAAACCAAGCGCTATACCTACACCCGGATTCAGCGGATATTAATGCATCTGCTGCTGAATCTTCAAAAAAAAGATCTTCTAAGCTACAACCAAAGCGGAGGTCCGAGATATTTACGGGTCTTGGCTTTCAATGACCGGGGGCGTTTGCTGCTGAAAAAAATGAAACGAAAAAGCACCCTTCCCCTCATTACAAATTTAAAACATTATCAGCCGGAAAACCCCTTGGAAAAATCCATGTTGGAATATGATTTGCGGGGCACCGACCTGTTTGCCTTAGGGATGACCAATTCCAAGATAAACACGTACAACCTGGAATACAAAAAGCGGCCCCATTATATTAAAACCTAAAACTCAAAACTTCTTCAAAAAAAAGGGCATGGATTATTCATCCATACCCTTTAACTCACTACGATTTTTTTGGAGCGTGTGAAGCAGTTCCGTCAAGGAACCTTCCACCCCTTCCAGTACTTCATCCGCATAATCCCGAGCGCCCAGGCGCATTTCCTTTGCGCTTTCCTGAGCCTGTTGGATGATCTCTTCCCCCCGCTGCTTGGACATCTTTGCAATTTCATGTTCATCCACTAAGGAATTAATATGTTTATGAGCCTCTTCAATAATGGTATCCGCATCATTTTGGGCTTCAGCTAAAATCCGTTGCCGTTCTTCTTTAATCCATTTTGCCTGTTTTACTTCATCGGGAATTTGAATACGCATTTCTTTAATCAGCTCTAACACTTCTTCTTTATCCACCATGGCCTTATGAGCAAAAGGGATCGAAGAACTTTCCTCAATCAAATCCTCTAACATGTCAATAAGCTGTAAAACTTCCATAAACCTTCCCCCTTTATATTACTTTAATTTATTGTAGACCGCATCTTTCACATCTTCAGGCACAAGACCTTGAATACACCCTCCGAATCTTGCAACCTCCTTTAACAGACTGGAGCTTAAGTAGGAGTTTTTACTGCTGGTCATTAAAAAGATGGTTTCCACTTTCTCAGAAAGTTTTTTATTCATCAACGCCATTTGGAATTCATACTCAAAATCCGATACGGCCCTGAGACCCTTAATAATCGCATCGGCATTCTGATCCTCGGCGTATTTGATTAATAAACCGGAAAAACTGTCCACCTCTACATTATCATACTCTTTCGTGCTCTGTTCAATCATTTTTACCCGTTCTTCCACGGAAAATAAAGATTTTTTATTAGGATTGTTTAAAACGGAAACGATTAATTTATCACAAATTTTTGAACCTCTATGTATAATATCTAGATGGCCATTGGTTATTGGATCAAAGCTTCCGGGATATATACCTTTTTTCAATATTAACACCTCCAACCTATTGTTCTGTTTTTTGTTGTAAAATTCGGACGATCGAATTGCCGTATTTTTTTTCTTTCCATAAACGATAGGATTCTTCTGTTATCAGTAACGATTCGTTCTTGTTCTGCTCGATGATTACTAAGCCCTCCGGGGCTAACAGCCCTTTTTCTGCAATGATCTCCAGGGCTTTCTGGGCGAATCCCTTTCCATAAGGGGGGTCCAGAAAAATCAAATCGAAGGTTGCATTTTCCCGTTGGCATGTTTCCAGAGCCCTCTGAAAATCCATTAAATACACTTTGCTGCGGGAGGTGAATTTTGTCTTTTCTAAATTTTCCTTAATCACCCGGATGCTTCCCCGGTGTTCATCAGCAAAACAGCATACCTTCGCCTCTCGGGACAAGGCTTCGATTCCAAGGGCACCGCTGCCTCCAAAAAGATCCAATACCCTGGCATTATATAAATGCAGTTGAATCATGTTGAACATGGATTCTTTAATTCGGTCCAAAGTTGGTCGAGTATTGTCTCCCGGTAGCGAAGTGAGCCGCTGACCCTTTGCACTTCCTCCAATAACTCTCATAGCCGATTGATTCCTCTCTACACTTTTGTTTTTAGTGGCAATTCTTCCTGTTAAGTATTGCCTATTTATTCTTCCGGTTTAATATTAATGTTCCGCCCTTAATCTCGATACCGAAGCAGCTTCTGATCAATAATTCTTCGCAATTTTTGATTTTTCTCCTGCTGCAGCTTGGGATCCTGGTGAAGCAGCGCTTTTACGTCCTGCTGTACTTTTTTGAGGATCTTTTGATGACGAAAAAAGTTTGCAATCTTTAAATTATAAATACCGTGCTGCCGAAGTCCAAAAAGCTCTCCGGGACCGCGGATTTCCAGGTCTTTTTCAGAGATTAAAAATCCGTTGTTGGTCTTTTCCATAATTTCCAGTCTCTTTCGGGTATGGTCTTTAACCTGTTGATGCAGTAAATAGCAATAGGATTGATGTTCTCCCCGTCCGATGCGTCCCCGCAGTTGATGGAGTTGAGCCAAGCCAAATCGCTCAGCATTTTCAATTACCATCACGGTGGTATTGGGCACATCCACTCCTACTTCCACAACCGTGGTAGAGACCAAAACCTGTATTTCTCCCTCGGTAAACTTCTTCATTACCTGTTCTTTGTCTATATAAGACATTTTACCATGTAAAAGCCCAATTTTATAGTCTTTTAATATATTTTTACTAAGCTGCTGCTGCAAATCTATGGCTGCGTTAAGATCCAGGGTTTCCGATTCATCGATTAGAGGACACACCACATAGGCTTGCCGCCCTTTATCCAGCTCTTTTTTCAGCTGTTCGTATACCCGGTCCCGCTGTTCCATGGGGCAAGTCTTCGTTTCGATCGGTTTTCTTCCCTTCGGCATCTGATCAATAACGGAAACCTCTAAATCTCCGTAGAGTATATAGGCCAAGGTTCTGGGAATAGGGGTTGCGCTCATAACCAGTACATGGGGGTTATTCCCTTTGTTCGAAAGGGTTTTTCTTTGTCGAACCCCGAAACGATGCTGTTCGTCCGTAATTACCAAACTTAAGTTATGAAAATCCACCTTATCTCCGATTACCGCATGGGTTCCTACCACCACATCAATTTTTCCTTCCCGGACTTTTTGCTGCATCAGTTTTTTGTTTTTCGGGGTAAGACTGCCGGTTAACAGACCCACGGAGATTCCTAAAGGATTTAAAAATCCGGATAGGGTCTCATAATGCTGTTTGGCCAATATTTCCGTGGGAGCCATCATGGCCCCTTGGGTTTTGCCGGCAACGGCCACTACCAGGGCCGCCATAGCCACTACGGTTTTTCCCGACCCCACATCTCCTTGAACCAGGCGACTCATGGGTACAGAGCCCTTAAGATCCTGTACCACCTCTTGAATAACCGTCTTTTGGGCCTTGGTTGCCTCAAAGGGCAGGGATTGTAGAAAAGCCTTTACTTCCCGATTCCCCTGCAGGGGAATTCCCTGTTGTTCCCGAACTTTCGTTTTTTTGAAATTCAGGGTGATCATTAAAAAAAAGAACTCTTCATAAACCAGCCGGTATTTAGCAACCTTTAACCCTTTGGCATTTTTGGGGAAGTGGATATGTTCCAAAGCCATCAGCCGCTGACAGAGTTTGTTTGCATTGATCAGATCTTCCGGCAGATTTTCAAAGATTTCATTTTCCTGTTCCGCTTTTAAAGATTCCAGCAGGTTATTGATAAGCTTCACCAGTTCCTTGTGACGGATATCCTTCGTCAAGGGATAAAGGGGCACGATCTCCTGCCAATGATTCTTTTGCTTTTCATCCAGGAGGATAAAGTCGGGATTGGTGGTTTCCAGTCCCCGGGGTCCTCTTTTTACCTCTCCATAAATCCGAAGTTTAGTTCCTGCACTGATTATTTGACCAAGGTAGGGCTGATTGAAAAAGGAAATTACAATCCTTCCCGTATCGTCCTGTCCCACAAGTTGTAAAAGGGAGGGACCTCTTCCAAAAGCTCTCCGCTTTTTCAGGGGATGTACCTGGAGCTCCAACGTGGTTTTTTCTCCATCCTCCAGATCCCGGACCTTCTTTGTTTCCCGACGGTCCTCATAGTCTCGGGGGAAATGATATAAAAGATCTTCCAGGGTTTCAATGTTCAGCTTTAAAAGCCGCTGCTCTTTTTTGGGACCCACGCCCTTTACGGTACTGACCTTTTCTTGTAAGTCCAACACTTCATCGCCCTCTTTCCCGTAAAATAACTGCTGCCCGCCTTATTGCCTTATAAAAACCATTTTTTCCCTTACAAAGAGAATAAGAAACAGCAACTGTTTCTTATTCTACGGAAAACAAATAATAATATAGGGGCTGACCGCCATAATAAACTTCCACTTCACAGTCCGGGAACTCTTTTTCAATTTTTACTTGAAGCTTTTCCGCGGATTTTTTTTCGACGTCTTCTCCATAGAAAACCGTAATAATTTCATGATCTTCCTTCACTAAACTTTCCAGAAGCTCCATGGATACTTTTTCCACATTCCGGCCAACGGATTCGATTTTTCCATTGCCGATGCCTAAAATATTTCCTTTTTTAATCTTTTTATCGTTCACCACCGTATCTCTTACTGCATAGGTTACCTGACCAGTTTCAATTTCTTCCATAATTCCTGTCATTTCCTGAAGATTCTCCTCGGGGCTGTTGCTTGGATTAAAACCAATCATCGCCGTAATTCCTTGAGGGATGGTCTTTGTGGGAATGACCATAATATTTTTCTTCGACATTTCCTTCGCCTGGTTTGCCGCCATAATAATATTGCTGTTGTTCGGCAGAATAAAAATGTTCTTTGCATTGATTTCTTCAATGGCCTTCATGAAATCTTCCGTACTGGGGTTCATGGTTTGTCCCCCTTTGATTACATAATCCACATTGAAATCCTTAAAGATCTTTTCGATTCCCTCACCGATGGACACGGTAACAAATCCGAAGTCCTTTTCTTTTTCAGGAGCTTTTTCAGGATGCTTATCCTTAAACTGGAACCGCATATTATCGATTTTAATATCCGACAGCTCTCCCAGGGCCATGGCTTCTTCCATGACTTCTCCGGGATTATTGGTATGAAGATGCACCTTAATAAGATTTTCGTTTCCCACCACCAGCATGGAGTCTCCCTGGTGCTGAATTTTATCCCGAAAAGCCTCCGGGTCTGCGCCTTCGGTATTTATAATGAACTCCGTGCAATAGGCAAATTCAATATCACCGCTGACGCTCATTTCATGTACGTGCTCCACACTTTTTTGCATAATAGTAAGATCCTCGCTGCTGGGTATCTCGCCCTTTAGAGCCCCCAGAATTCCTAAATATATATAGATAAGTCCCTTCCCTCCGGAATCCACCACGCCTGCTTCTTTTAATACCGCAAGCATGTCCGGGGTTCTTTTCAAGGTGTTTTCCCCTTGATAGATTACTTTTTCAAGAAAGTCCTCAATATCCGTTTCTTTTTTGGCAATTTTCAATGCGTATTCCGCACTTTCCCGAGCCACGGTTAAAATGGTACCCTCCACCGGTTTCATAACCGCCTTGTATGCGGTGTCTGCTCCCAGTTTAAGAGCCTTGGCCAAGTCTTCGGTGTTCAGGGTCTCTTTTCCCTTTACCCCCTTGGCAAAACCTCTTAGAAGCTGTGAGAGGATCACGCCGGAATTTCCCCGGGCTCCCATTAATGATCCGTTGGCTGCGGCTTCCACAATTTCTTCAATATCATCACTTTTTACGGCCTTAACTTCCTTCACCGCCGATTGCATGGTCAGCGACATATTGGTTCCCGTATCCCCGTCGGGGACGGGAAATACATTCAGATCATCTACAATAGCTTTATTTTTCTCCAGTGTATGAGCACCGGAAATAATCATTTCTTTTAACATTGAACCTGCAATTTCTTTTGTTCCCAACTGCGATCCCTCCTGTCTCTATTTTTCAACACGAATGCCTTGAACATGGATATTTACCTTGTCCACCTTCATTCCCGTTAGATTTTCAATATTATATTTGACCTTCTCGATAATATTATTGGCCACCACGGATATTTTCGTGCCGAATTCCACGATAATAAAAAGATCCACAGTAATAAGGTTATCTTTTGTAGTGATCTTTACCCCTTTACTGGACTGTTCCCGCTTTAACAGCTCTACAATTCCTCCTGCCGCTGATTTTGCCGCCATTCCCACGAGACCGTAACATTCCATGGCTGCAGTGCCTGCAATTGTCGCAAGGACATGCTCGTCAATAATAATTTCTCCATATTGGCTCATAATTTTTCCTGACATCATAAAACCTCCTTTAGAATAGTTGCTCTTATTTTCATTTCATGGTATTTTAAAAGTAAGACTTCTATTAATAGTCTTCAAATTTAACGATGAAAAGTTTTCTAACCTTTATTTTATAATAATCTCATGAATAGTGCAACTAGGGATGCGGAGAAAAGCTTTCCGGCAAAAAATAAAAAGCTTGCCAAAGTTTGTTTCTCATGATAACATTATAGTGTTTTAAAGGTTTAGACAACCCTTGGAGGAGGTGTAGATAATGGCTAAGGTTTGTGCAGTTTGCAATAAAGG
>SKRE01000027.1 GCA_007118655.1 Clostridiales bacterium
CGAACCAGTTCATAGGGTGCTTCGATAGTTGAAATTTCCTTCGCGGTGATTTTTAAGGTTCCTTCTTCCAGGGTCTCCACCGTTGCCCCTAAACTCTCCAGCACCTCACAAATTACCCCTACGTCCATAAGGGGGGGTACATCCTCGATGATGGATGCTTTGTCATTAAGTAATGATGCGGCTAAAATCGGCAGCACCGCATTCTTTGAACCGCTTATTCTTACCTTGCCCTTTAATGGGCCGCTATTTTCTACGATAATTTTTTCCAATATGACGCCTCGCTTTCTATCCTGATTCCACGACAGTTTACAGTTTCAAATACACAAAATCGACACAAAATATCTTTGCGTCTTTTATTCTTAGAGCCTCTTTTATTCCTAGATACTTCCCCTGTTATTTATTTGAGTTTGTTATGTTTATATTGTTATGTCATTGAAATTTCTAGAGATATACCTGATTAATATTTTAACAGTAAATATAATTAATGCAAGTTTTTTTTGTTTCAAAACCTGTTGAATGCAAACATTCCTGAGAATTCGGTAAAATATACCTAATCTCAGGATGTTTTATTCAGTTAATCTTTCTTCTTGCCTTTTCCATGTTCTTCCTCAGGAACGCCGCAGGATCTACCCAGCAGTCTGTCCGTAAATCCCAGTTTTTGAAACTCATCCGCCCGGTCGGGAGCCAGTTCCTGAAGCTCCTTAAGGCAGTCGCTGCAAAGCTTTTTATGTTCCGCATGTTGAAATTTATCCGGCAGAAGTCGGAGTTTTACCCGAATGTTCTCCCGATTTACCGCTTCTTTGCTGACCACCACAAGACCCATGGCTTCCTCGGCTTCCGTATGAAAGGACTTGTACTCTTTTTTGTATTCCTGGGCAAGACCCATATACTTTTTCGTCCAGGTTGAGGTCATTTTGTTGTGATTGACAACCAGTCGATGGGCCATAGGATCCTTTAAGGCATCCTCTGCTACGGCCACCCCTTCATCGTAAAAGACCTCTTCCAGGTCAAGTGCTACAATTACCCGTTCTCGAAACTCCCCCAGATAAACTTTTTTCTCTTCCCCTTTAATCTTCGGTGGTCCGTAAAGTCCCCGTTGCACCGTTTGTTCCAGTTCGGATTTTTGATTTTGATCCTTCATTGCTATCACCTCTATATACTACGAATTTTATTATTTTTTTCGGTGTGCGTCTTTTTGTATACACTTTCTGCTGTATGAGTTTTTTAATCGCTGTATGAGTTTTTTAATCGCTGTATGAGTTTTTATTGCAGTGTGCTCATGGTGCAGCCTTCGCATTTCAGGGGTAATTATGATTCCTTGCCCAATCTCATTCTCTGTTAAATGTATCCGGTTGTCAATCAGTTTTTTCTGCTGTATAATTGTAGAGATCAGATAAATCCGTTAGGAGGCTTTTTATGCGAAAGATACTGGAAATGATGACCCGTTGGGATATCGTTTTAATTATATTAATTTTTATTTTAAGCATCGGGGCGACCCTGGCCATCCCCTGGCTGTTGGCCGGCGGCGGCGGGGAATCGGAAGTGGTGGTGACCCTTCGGGGAGAGGATATTTATCGCTTCCCCTTAATCGAATCCGGCCGCGAGGAAATCCCCTTTGACTTTGAAGTGGACGGCAAGCAGTACACCGGAGTATTGGAAATGGAAGACGGCGCCGTACGGCTGCAGCGCCTGCCCGAAGAGATTCTGCCCCTGGGCATTCACCGGGACATGGGCTGGATCAGCCGGGGCTACGAAGTTATTGTGGCCCTGCCGATCCAAATGATCATCACCATCGAAACCCCGGAACCGGATGTGGATGAGGACTACGATATCATCGTTCATTAGAAGACCGAATCAATAGAAAAAGCATAAAGAAAGAGGACTCCCTCGATCTTTATGCTTTCTTTATGTTTCTTTATGTTTTTTATGGTTTGTTTTTCTTAATGTTTTTTTCCTTATTTGTTGAGGCTGTTAGGGCTTATTATTTTCAAATTGCCTGTAAGGCTGCCATACCGTTTTATGAACAGAAAGTGTGCCGCTTATTCTTCCGCTTCGCCCTTCTTTCTGTTCTTATCTACTTTTTTCCCTTCGCCAGCTCGATTCGGTTGACCGCTTTTCGAAGAGAAGCCCGAGCCCGGGTTTCATCCAGCTCATTTTTCTTTTGGGCTTCCAGCCGTTCGCTGGCCCGTTTTTTCGCCCGTTCCGCCCGGTCCAGGTCAATCTCTTCCGGCCACTCCGCCGCATCGGTCAGGAGCATGGCTCCGTTTTCGTCAACGGTCAGGATTCCCGGAGAAATCGTGGCTTCCCGCTCCTTGTCATTGCCGAAAATAATCTTTGCCCGGCCGATTTCCACCGGGGTTACCAAAGGGGTATGGTCATGAAGGACGGCAATGTCTCCCGAAGTGGTTCGAACCACCAGTTTTTCAACTTCCTCATCGAAGAAAATCCGATTCGGGGTTACAATTTCCACATGAAATTTTTTAGCCATACTATCACCTACGCTTCCTTGGCTTTTTCCACCGCTTCATCAATGGTTCCCACAAACAGGAAGGCGGATTCCGGTAATTCGTCGTGCTTTCCTTCCAGAATTTCTTTAAATCCCCGGATGGTCTCTTTTAAGGATACATATTTCCCCGCCATGCCCGTAAACTGCTCCGCTACGTGGAA
>SKRE01000002.1 GCA_007118655.1 Clostridiales bacterium
AGAGTTAAGGCAATTATTGACGGGTCCCCGCGAAGAATTAAAGTGTGTACTCGATGCCTGCGTTCCGGTAAAGTTCAGCGAGCTTTATAAGTCAAGATTGAAAATAAAAAAGCCTACTATCACTAAATGAAATAGCAGGCTTTTTTACATCCTTTTTGAGACGGTAAAGTAAAAGATCTTTTATAAAGGTCTTTTTTTTTATGTCTTTTTATCGCTTCGATCCCGTTTTTTCATAGCTCCCTTTTCAGGACAGCGAAAAGCGCATCCTTAATCCTTGGCAATTACGGCTAGCAGTTTACCTTCCTTAAAGGAAATTTCCGCCTGCTGCCCTCGGATGATATTGCTGATGCCCAGTGTCTGACCTCTGAATAACTGCCTGTTTTCCAAGGGGTACTCAAATCCTGTTAGGGTTACCCCCGTAACGGATTCTGTAATAGGAATGATGGACAGATTCTCATTCTTACGTCCAACAATCCTTGTATGTTTCCCCAGCAGCCATACTTCATTTTGCTCATCCATTAATCTTATAGGGATCCCGGAGTCGAAAAACCCTTCCAAGAGCTGAACATTTGCCAAGGTATGATCCATTCTGGAACCGAAGGCCCCAAGAACTTCAACGGCTTCAGGTTTTTTTGATACACTGTAGGAAAGTGCAATCTCTGTGTCGGTTTGATCTTTTTTTGCGGAAAATTTTTTCAAAGGAACCTTCTTCTCCTCCATCCATAATTTAGCATCCTTATCAATGGAATCCAGATCCCCTACTAAAAGATCCGGGACAAAGTCTATGGTCTTTAGATATTTAGCCGCCCCATCCGCACAAATGACAAAATGATTTTCTTTGGAGTTTTCCTTCAGCTTGGTTTTTAGCCAGGATAGATTCCCGATGTTTCCGTTGGTTACAATGGTAATTTCCACTTAACCCTCGTCCCCTTTCAGGCGAAGGTTTTGAACTGCTTTAGCAACATCACCGGCCTTAAAAATCGCCGATCCCGCCACAATGATATCCGCTCCCGCAGCTACTATTTCTCCAACATTTTCGGGATTAATCCCGCCGTCTACCTGAATATCCACCTTCAGTCCTTTTTCAGTGATCATCTTTTTTAATTTTCGAACTTTTTCTGTCATGGCGGGAATGTATTTTTGTCCGCCGAAACCGGGATTTACGGACATTATCAGTACCATATCCAAATCCTCTAATACGTACTCCAAGGTGCTGAGGCATGTAGCAGGATTCAAAGAGACTCCGGCCTTGACCCCCTGGGCCTTAATCATTTGTATTACCCGGTGCAGATGAATGGGGGCTTCCTGATGTACCGTAATGATATCCGCTCCCGCCTTGGCAAAAGCTTCAACATAATGTTCCGGTTCTTCGATCATCAGATGCACGTCAAAAATCATATCGGTTTTGCCTTTAAGGCTGTCCACGACTAAGGGACCGATGGTAATATTGGGAACGAAATGTCCGTCCATGACATCGATATGCAAGTACTCGCAGCCTGCTGCTTCCACGATTTTTATGTCCTTTAAGAGATTGGAAAAATCCGCAGACAGTATGGATGGTGCCAACTTCATGGTTATCCTCTCCTTTTTTCATTCAACTCGGTCATAATTTGTACATAATGGGCATATCGTTTTTTTGATATGGTCCCTTTTTCCACTTGCGCTTTCACACTGCATTTCGGTTCTTTTAAATGGAGACAGGAGGTGAATTTACAGTTTTCCACATAGGGAAGAAACTCCCGGAAATAAAACCGCAGGTTCTCCCGCTGAATTTCTTCAACGTCCAAATTTCCGAAACCCGGGGTATCGGCGATCCAGCTGTCCTCGTCAACCAGAATCAATTCCGTATGACGGGTGGTATGTTTTCCTCTTTGAATCCGTGCACTCACCTCTCCGGTTTTTAATTGAAGACCGGGTTTTATGGCATTGAGCAGACTGGATTTCCCGACTCCCGAGGGACCGGAAAAAACCGAAACCTTCCCCTTAAGGCTATTTCTTAAGGCTTCGATCCCTTGATCCCGTTCCGCACTGGTGAAAATCAATGGATAACCCGTCGGTCCATAGATCTCCTGAATCTCTTTAAGGGTATTGTCCTGATCCTCTTCCAAATCCGCTTTGTTGATGCAAAGAGTTACCTCAAGACCTAAATCCTCGGCAAGAACGATGATCTTATCCAGCAGCATCAAGGAAGGACTGGGGTTTTTTACAGACAGCACAATGACCACCTGGTCCACATTGGCTATCTCCGGCCGCTTCAGCTGGTTTTTTCGAGGGAGAACCTTCTCCAGGGAACCGGTTTTCTTCCGGTTGTCCAACTGAGAAACCTGCACCCAGTCCCCCACTAAGGGTTTTACTTTATCCTTTCGAAGAATCCCCCGGCCTTTGCATTCATATAAGCCGTCTTTAAGACTCACATAATAAAATCCGCTGATTCCTTTAATAATCCGTCCTTCTTCCATAGATACCTCCTAAAATTCCATTCTTACTTCCCGATAAAAGTCGCCGTCAATCAGGATATCAAACACCTTTTCTCCGGAACCTTCTTCCCCTTGGATCGAAACCTCAACCACGGATTCTTCATCCGCATTGTGATTTGCTCGATAATATCGTCGATCTTCATTAATCTCGCGAACCTCAATGTTGATGATCCCTTCAAAGGATTCGATATTAATTTCCATTTCCCGGGTGATGGTTTCCGGATCCGGTTCCGGTTCAGGCTCCGGTTCAGGCTCCGGTTCCGGTTCCGGTTCTTCTTCCTCCGGTTCCGCGCCAAGGCTTAAGACCAGATCCACCGTCTGATCGGACTCCACAATTTCGCCGCTGTCAATGCTTTGAGACATGACTCGTCCTTCGGGAACCTCATCACTGAACTCTTCGGAAATTTCTCCCGGGATTAACCCGGTTTGTCGAATGATCCGTTCCGCTTCAATGCGGGTCAGCCCGGAAAGATCCGGCATGGTTTCCGGTCTCCCTTCACTTACGGTGTAATTGACGGCGCTCCCGGAAGGAACCTCATTTCGAAATCCCGGGTCCTGGTCAATAACAACCCCTTCGGGAAAATCACTTTCTACGTAGGTCACCTCGCCGGTGGTTAGCCCTGCCTCTTCCAGAATCAACGACACATCAACCTGTCTTTCATGAATAAGATTCGGAACCAATACCACATCGGGACCGATGCTGATTCGAAGGTCTACGGTGCTTCCTTCCTTTACCGACATTCCCGGGGAAGGATTTTGACTGATCACGAAGTCCTCCGGCACCTCTGAATCATAGGTCTCTATAATTTCATATTCCAAATTGTGTTCTTCGAGAATTTCTATGGCTTCCTCCCGTTCCAAACCAACGAGCTCCGGCATTTCCACTTCATCATTCCCCGCAAAAATTCCCTGAACGTACATCGCTCCCAGGGTCATGGCTAAAATCACGATCAATGCCAGGGCAAGTATAACCGCAAGCTTCTTCTTTTTACGCTTCTTTTCCTGTTCGTCCTCTTTTACGGACCCCCGCTGGCTTCTTTTCACCTTTTTGGAGTACCCTTTCTCTCCCTCTTTCCCAAGAATCTGGGTTGGGGAATCCTGAGCGTTGACTGATGCCAGTAAGGCTTGAGGATCCTTGGTTTCCTCCTGAAGGTTATTAAAATCCTGAATCACCAGTTCCGCATTCTGGTACCGCATGGACTGTTCCTTTTCCAACAACTTTAAAATCAGCGATTCAAACCCGGGAGAAATATCCGGATTATAAGTAGAAGGTTTTTCAGGTTTTTGTTGACTATGTTTTAAAGCGATGGCAATAGGAGTTTTTGCGTCAAAAGGAACCTTTCCTGTTACCATTTCATACAAGGTAATCCCGAAAGAATAAAGATCGGATTTTTCATCCACATATCCTCCTCTGCCCTGTTCCGGAGAAAGATAATGAACGGAACCAACAATACTTCCGGTATGGGTCAACGTGGAAGAAGTGGTGGCAAGGGCGATCCCAAAATCTGTGACCTTTGCTGTAACCCGTCCGTCTTCATCTCTTTGAATTAAAATATTATGAGGTTTGATATCCCGGTGAATGATACTGTTGGCATGGGCATGCTTTAAGGCCTTAGCTATTTGTTTGCCAATTTGCAGGGCCTCTTTTTCCGAAAGCTTGCCCTTTTCCTGAATATACTCTTTTAGTGTGATCCCTTCCACAAGTTCCATGACAATATAGTAAGTGTCTTGGTACTGACCCACATCATAAACATTTACAATATTGGGATGGGAAAGACTTGCGGCTGATTGGGATTCCCGTTTAAACTTGTTCACTAAATCCTTGTCTTCAATAAATTCCGCCCGAAGAACTTTAATGCCTACAAAGCGGTTCAGCAGCTGACATTTCCCCTTATATACCAGGGCCATGCCGCCCCCCCCGATTTTTTCCATAACTTCATAACGATTGCCTAAAATTTTGCCGATCATTGGATTCTAACCTCCCCTCTAAGATCCCTGTAAAATCAGGACGGTAATATTATCGTGTCCTCCCCGTTCGTTGGCCTTATTTATCAACGCTGTACAAGCGGCTTCTATATCTTCCGTTTCCTGTATTATTTTCCGGATTTCTTCTATTTCCACGGCGTTGGTAAGACCGTCGGTACATAAAAGAAGATAATGATTGGATTCAAACGAAAAATCTATAGAAAAAACGTCGGGCAGAACCTCATCCTCCGTGCCCAGGGCCCGGGTAATCACATTCCGTTTCGGATGTTTCTTGGCTTCTTCTTCGGTAATGTCTCCGTTTATTAAAAGTTCCTGTACAAGGGAATGATCCTTTGTAACCTGATAAGCCCGGTCTTCTTCTACCACATAGGCTCTGGAATCTCCTATATGGGCAAAACATATTTTTTCCTCCCTTTGAACAGGAACCGCCACAGTCAGTGTGGTTCCCATTCCATTGCACTCCTCCGACTCTTGGGATTTTGCAAAAATCCCTCGATTAGCATGAACGACACTTTGTTGGAGAATCTCCTCAACTTCTTTGGCCGTTGCCCTTGGAGCTAAATGATTGTTTAAGTGCTCCGAGACATAGTTTACCGCTTCTTTACTGGCTACGGCTCCTCCTTTATGTCCTCCCATACCGTCGGCAACCATGAAAATGGGATGATCTTTCTCATATATACCGAAAAAGTCCTCATTCGTCTTCCGAACTTTTCCCACACTGCTTATGGCCTTTGCTTTCATTCCATAACCTCCCCTTGCTATAAAAATGATTAGTTCCGGTTTCTCAGCTGCCCGCAGGCCGCATCAATATCCTGACCCAGCTCTCTTCGTACCGTCACGGGAATTCGATTTTCCTTTAGGACTGCTTCAAAAGCTTTTACGGTTTTATCAAAGGGTTTTTCAAAGTCCCCCAGATCAATGGGATTGACCGGTATGATATTAACATGACACAACATGCCTTTTAGAATTTTTGCTAATTTTTTTGCATCTTCCCGCTGATCATTGAAGTCCTTTACCAAGGCATACTCAAAGGTAACCCTTCGATTCGTCTTCTTAATATAATCTTTGCATGCGGTAAGGACCTGAGCAATAGAATACTTCCTTGCTATGGGCATGATGGCTTCACGCATTGAATCCTCCGGAGCATGCAGGGATATGGCCAAATTGATCGGTAAATTCAAATCTCTGAGCTTATATATCTCCGGCACTAAGCCGCAGGTGGACAGAGTAATGTTCCGATTACTGATATTAAGACCTTTTGGATGATGCACATTCCATAAAAACTTTTTAACTTCCTCAAAATTATCCAAGGGCTCTCCGATACCCATTAAAACCACATTGGAAATTCGGATCCCTTTAATTCTTTGGACCTGGTGAACCTGGTCGATAATTTCTCCCGCCGTCAGATTCCGTTGCAGGCCGCCCTTGGTTGATGCACAGAAACCGCATCCCATGGCACAACCTACTTGAGTGGAAAGACAAAGGCTGTATCCGTGCTTATATTTCATCAGTACAGACTCAATTTTATGCTGATCTTCCAATTGAAATAGGAATTTAACCGTCTCATCGAGTTTCGAATGAACCATTTTATCAACTGTTAAGTCCGTCACTTTCCCATTGTTCACTAAAAATTCCCGTAAATCCTTGGAGAGATTGGATATCTCCTCAATATTTTTGTTCCCTTTTTGCACCCATTCGAATATCTGGGTACCTCTAAAGCTTTGCTGGCCGCTTTCTTTCATCCATTTCTGCAACTCTTCTTCCGTCATACTGAGTAAATCTATTTTTGCTTCGGACAATGAAAGTCCTCCCTTCTCTTTATCATAACATTTTACTATAAAACCTGACCTTTATCTATTGCTTTCGAAATTTGCGTATATAAAAACCGTCCATTTCATGGATTTGGGGGAAACTGGCAAGCTCTCCCCAGGCTGTGAATATATCCGGGAAATTTTCTAATCCCCCCTTGCTTTCTTCTTTTAGATCCACGGGAATAAATTCCTGATGTTTCTGTAAAAAGGACTCGGTTACTCCATGGTTTTCTAAAGGATGAATCGTGCAGGTGCTGTACAGCAGTACACCTCCGGGTTTAACGTATTTCGCAGCATTTTCTAAAATCGCAAGTTGAAGATTTTGCAGGGATTTCAGGCTTTCCTTTTGAATCCGGTACTTAATCTCCGGTTTGCGGCGAATGACTCCAAGCCCGCTGCAGGGAGCATCCACCAATACCCGGTCCGCTTCTCCCAAGGATCCTTCATCTAAATTTTCTCCGCTGAATTCCTGGGTTTCAATGATGCTGATCCCCAGGCGCCGGCTATGCTCTTCGATCAGCCGCAGTTTATGAGGGAAAATGTCCCGGGCAATAATCTTCCCCTTGTTTTCCATCAACTGTGCCATATGGGTGGTTTTCCCTCCGGGAGCACTGCAAATATCAATTATTTTTTCTCCCGGCTTGGGATCTAAGAATTTTGCAGCCAGCATGGAGCTGATATCCTGAATGTGGACCCAGCCCTCCTTCAAGGGTTGAAAGCCGGTGATGTTTTTCAGCCCCTTTACCTTCACTGCCTCAAATAGGAGGTCCGTTGTCTCCACCTCCAGCCCCTGCTCCTTTAGTACTTTCAAAACTTCTTCTTTTTGGATTTTCAACGGGTTTACCCGAAAGTACAGCGGGGGGGGTTCCCCGGAAGCTCGTAAAAAACCTTCCGTAAACTCCTTCGGGTAATAGGTTAAGAGCTCTTCCACCAACCAGGTCGGATAAGAATAATTTACCGACAGGTATTCGACGAAGTTTTCTTCCTTCTTCGGCCAGGGGATCTCTTCTTTTCGACGCATCATGTTCCGAAGCACCCCGTTAATGAAGCCCTTGGATCTTTTAGCGTATACATTGGCAAGCTTCCCGGCTTCGTTGGCAATGGCAAAATCCGGGATGCGGTCTAAAAAAAGAATTTGGTAGGCCCCCATTTGAAGAATCAGCCGGGTGGCTTCATCCATTTTTTTCGTTTTCATCTTCGAGAAGTGATCGATCCCGAAGTTTAAGGTCAAAAGTTTTTCGATGGTGCCATATACCAGCTCCGTAAGAAGGTTGGAATCCTTATCCTCATAATCTCCCTTTTGTATCTCTTCATTTAATGCAATATTGGAATAGGTCTCTTTATAAAGCACTTTACTGAGGACCCGATAGGCTCCTTTTCTTGGATTCATACATTTGCTCCTTTTTAATTAAAGAAAAAAGGCGACTTCAGCGCCTTTTGTCATTATCGTCTATTTCTCAACATAATCAGCCGAGCTAATTGCAGCACTGCTGCTGCCATGGAGGCTACATAGGTCAGAGCCGCCGCATTTAATACTTTTTTCGAAGCCGGCATTTCGGAAGCTTCCAGATAACCGTTCCCTTCCAGTAAGGCCACTGCCCGGGTGCTGGCATTAAATTCCACCGGCAAAGTTACAATCTGAAAAACCACCGCCGCGGCGAATAGTAAAATCCCAAGGTCCAGCATGGGAACTCCCATGATTTCCCCTCGAAATAAAAATCCTCCCAAAATAAAGATCCAGGCGGTCTTTGATCCGAAACTGGCAATGGGCAAAACAAAATTGTTCCGAATTGTTAAGGGTACGTAGCCGTTAGCGTGCTGCAGGGCATGACCCACCTCATGGGCAGCCACGGATACGGAAGCCACGGAACTGCGTTCATAGACCTCCGGGGATAATCGAACCACTTTGCTTCTGGGATCGTAATGGTCGCTTAAGCTTCCGCTGCTTCTTTCCACATTCACCTCATGAAGTCCGTTTCGGTCAAGGATTCCCCTTGCTACTTGAAATCCTGTAAAGCCTTTTAAGGTGCGGACCTTTAAATATTTATTGAATGTAGATTTTACTTTACTTTGCGCATACAGCGTAAAAAGAATCGCCGGAATCATCAGCATCAAAGACTCTGTACTCATCATTAATGGCATTGGCATTTAAATCACTCCTTTAAGAAATGGCGGATCCCAAGCTCCACTTGTTCTATATCCATTTCCGTATTTACACAGGGGCCTTCCGGTCGACGGTTGACAATGGCTAGAACCGGCAGATCTTTTACATCCTGCAGTCCCGAAATCAAGTCTCTCTCGCAGGCCACGGCTATAATCGCTTTGGGTTTTAGCTCCATTATCTTTCTCCTGGCCAGGGTTCCGCCGGTGGCGATGGCCAGTTGAATTCCATATTTCTCCTTCAGTCCCACAAGATCATCCACGTTGCATTGTCCGCAACGCTTACATAAATCCGGATTTTGGGTAACCCGCAGTCCGCAGGTGGACTTTTGAAGGCAATGGGGAGTAAGGATCATGATCTCTTCCCCTTTAAAATGATATTCATTACTGAGAACCAAATGATTATTCAGTTGTGCGTAAGCATTTCGTATGGTTTTTTTATCATAACCCAGGGGTTTTCCGATACCCACAATGATAGGATAAAGCAGGCGAATGGAAATTCCCACGCTCCTTTTCAAGGGTTTCGGTATGACCTTTTTTGCTCTAAGCATTATTATAGCATAAATCAATAAAAAAGTTAACGCAAAAAAGGCTACCGCTCCCATGAGCAAGCCATAGTTGATGATTCCCAGCAGTACCGTGGATGCTCCCCGGGATAAGGCCCACCCTCCTGCGAGAATAAGGACCCCGATGAAAACCATCACCGAAAGCAGGGTCAAAAGTCTTTTAACGCTATTCATTCTCTTCACCTAATTTCCCATTTATCTCCAGGGAATTCCCGGCTAAAAATTCGGATACGGCCATGCGCTTTTTCCCGCTGAGCTGAAGTTCGGTAATTTGAATTTGACCTTCTCCTGCGGCAACGAAAATCCCTTCTTTCGAAACTTCCACGATGGTTCCCGGATCCTTGGATTCAATGTTTTTAATCCAGCGGGCACGATGCACCTTTAAGGGTTTCCCCTGATACCGGGTCTGGGCTCCGGGAAAGGGATGCAGTCCCCGAATAAGATTGTAAATATCCTTTGCGGAAGATTTCCAATCGATTTCCGCTAATTTCTTCGAAATTTTAGGGGCGTAACTGTCTTCCCCTTCCGGTTGAGGCACAGGCGCAACCATTTTTTTATCCAGCTTATCCAGGGTTTCAAGCAATAGTTTTTCCCCCAGCAGGGATAAACGGTCATGAAGATCCCCGGTGGTGTCCGTCTCTCCGATTGGAACCCTTTGCTGCAGCAGCATATCTCCCGTATCCAACCCCTCATCCATCTGCATTGTGGTAATTCCTGTTTCCTTTTCCCCATTGATTACGGCCCAGTGAATCGGGGCGGCTCCCCGGTACTTTGGAAGCAGTGAGGCATGGACATTGACGGCTCCAAAGGGGGGCAGTTCAAGAATTTCCTTCGAAAGTATTTGACCGTAGGCTACGACCACATAAGCATCGGCACCCATATTTTTAAGAGCTTCGTAAGTTTCGGAAGTATTCAGTTTTTCCGGTTGAAACACGGGAATATTTTCCTCTTGGGCAAGGATTTTCACCGGAGTTCCCTGGATTTTTTTCCCTCTGCCCTTTCGTCGGTCGGGCTGGGTGAAAACCCCAATCACTTCATGATTTGGGTCCTTAATTAATCCTTTAAGACAGGGGACCGCAAAATCCGGGGTCCCCATAAAAATTACCTTCATATTTTCACCTTCTTTTCAGTTGGTTGGTCGGTTGTTCCGTTGGTTAGTCGGTCCGTTGGTTAGTCGG
>SKRE01000004.1 GCA_007118655.1 Clostridiales bacterium
GATACGGGACAGTTTTCACAGTCCGGGGCTTTGGCTGAAGTGCAAAGCACCGCCCCAAGTTCAATTAATCCTTGATTAAAGTCTCCCAGGTTTTCCTCGGGCAACAGCTTTCGAACCCCGTGGGTTATTTCTTTTTTCGTTTTTCCAAGTTTAATATCCCCATGGTTCCCGGTAATTCTTGTCATTACCCGAAGGACGTTTCCGTCCACCGCAGGCTCTTTTTGCTCATAGGCAATGGAGGCGATGGCCCCGGCGGTGTACTCCCCGATTCCCTTTAGGGACTCCAGTTCCTTACGTTCCTTTGGAAACACGCCGTCGTATTTTTCCACCACTTCCCCTGCGGCAATTTTCATGTTTTTCACCCGGCTGTAATATCCCAGTCCTTCCCAGAGCTTTAAAAGGTCTTCATCTTCTCCCTTTGCCAGGTCCTTAACCGTGGGATATTTTTCAATAAACCGTAAAAAGTATGGAACTACGGTGTCCACCCGGGTCTGCTGAAGCATGATTTCCGAAACCCAGGTGTAATAGGGATTTTCGATATCCCGCCAGGGCATGGTCCGCTTATTGTTTTGGTACCACTGCAAAAGGCCCCGTTGAAAGGCTTCGATATTTTTTTGATTCGGTTTTTGATTGTCTATCAGCTTTCGTCTCATCGTTGCTCCTCTTTTCTCCCGGCGGCACTTCCCGCTACAAAGCCGGTGGAGAAGGCAATTTGCAGATTGTATCCTCCGGTTATGGCGTCCAAATCCAGTACCTCTCCGGCAAAATACAGCCCGGAAACTTTTTTCGACTCCATAGTGGAAGGGTTTACCTCTTTAACATCCACCCCTCCGGCGGTGACAATGGCGTCTTTTACCGGGCGAAGGCCCACCACGGTAAGCTGCAGCCCTTTTAGGGCGCCCATTACTTTGCCCCGCTCCTTCTTTTTTAATTCGTTCATTTTACGGTCCTTGGGAATCTTTAAGAATCCCAGGATTTCGTCGATAAATTTCTTCGGCCAAAACTCCGTCAGCACACTGCCCAGATTTTTCTTTCCGCTGCTGTGATGTAAAAACCAGGCTTTTAACTCTTCCTCGTCCTTATCGGGAAAAAAATCGATCTCCACGGTAACCGGGTTTTCCTTTAAGTCTATCTCATTGATATAGCTGCTAAGCTTTAGTATCGGCGGGCCGGATATCCCGTAATGGGTGAGTAACAGATCCCCGGATTCCTGCAGTTTATTCATTTTTAAAATCCTCACAGCAGTGCCGCTAAAGGAAATCCCAGCCAAGGTCTTTACCCAGTTTTCTTTTATTTCAAAGGAGGTCAGAGCCGGTTTGATTTTTTCAATACCGTGTCCCAGTTCCTTCGCCATTTTAAAACCGTCTCCGGTGCTTCCTGTTTGGGGATAGGAGGCTCCTCCCGTGGTTATGATCACGGCATCTGCCAAGAGCTCCCTATCATCGGTTAACACTACCCCTTGGACTTTTTGATCCTGCACTGAAACCCCTTCCACCTTATGGTTGTACCAGATATCTACTCCCTGGTCCAACAGGTCCTTCTCTAAAATATTAATAATCTCTGAACTGTCATCACTCTTCGGAAAAACCGTACCTTCTTTTTCCAGCTTAAAAGTGCAGCCCCGATCCTCAAAATACTTAATAAGACCCTTCGGGTCCAAAGCTTCAAAGGCTTTATACAAAAACTTGGGATTATGAATCGTTGCCCGCTGATGCTCTTTTTTATCCTTAATATTGGTCAGATTACACCGACCGCCCCCGGTGATTTTCAGTTTTCTGCCAAGCACTGGGTTTTTTTCCAACAATAATACTTCGTGACCTCCTGCTGCTGCCTCAAGGGCCGCAAACATTCCCGCGGGACCGCCTCCCACTACGATAATTCGACTTTTATCCATAAATTCAGACTCCTCATTTGTTCTTTTATTATTTATTTTTATTTTAGCTTAAAGCCTTGGGAATTCTTAATTTTTCTTTTGAATAATTTATTATCATTATTCCTGGGGCTTGCCTTATTTTTGAATCATTTCCTCTATTATAGCAAAAAAAGCAAAGGAATCCCATGGCGGAGATTTCCTATTCCCTTTATCAAACTGACTAAAGTCTCTTTCATTTATGATATAATAATGCAAAAGAAAAACCGAGGAGGATTTTATGACTGAGGAAATCAAATTACAGGTTCAAAAAAATCATGAGAAAAAGTATAAGGAGGGCTGCCCTCTGTTATCGAAGGAGGCCTTAACAAACCCTGAGTCCATCTATAAAGAAGGCTCCCTGTTTAAACTGATGGATACCGAAGGAAACTTTATCGCCCGGGGCTACTACGGATTACAAAATAAAGGAATCGGATGGATTCTTACCCATAAGGAAAAAGATGCCATCGACCATCTTTTTTTTCAGCGAAAAATCGCCGCCGCAATTAATAAGCGAAGCCCCTTTTATCACCGGGAGGATACCACGGCTTTTCGTGTATTTAACGGAGAAGGGGACGGCATCGGAGGACTTACCATTGACCGTTACGGGGAGTATTATTTGATTAATTGGTATAGCCTTGGGATTTATCAATTTCGGGAAGAGATTCTATCCGTTCTGAATCTGTTAATACAGCCCCGAGGGATTTATGAGAAAAAACGATTTGATGAAAAGGGGCAGTATGTAGAGGATGACGATTTCGCCACGGGCACTCGGGCAGACTTTCCCCTTGTGGTTAAGGAAAACGGAGTACGTATTGAAGTCAATTTAAATGACGGCGCCATGACGGGAGTATTTTTGGATCAGCGGGAGGTTCGAAAAAAGCTTCGGGACAAGTACGCCATGGGGAAAACTCTGCTGAACACCTTTTCCTACACCGGGGTATTTTCCGTATTCGGAGCTTTAGGAGGGGCAAAACACACCACCAGCGTAGACCTTGCCAAACGAAGCTTAGAATTGACCCAGGCCCAGTTCCTGGCCAACGGCATCGATCCTGAAACCCAGGAGATCCGGGTGGAGGATGTTTTTAATTTCTTTGACTACGCCGTAAAACACGGACAGAAATACGGCATTGTGGTTTTGGATCCCCCCAGCTTTGCCCGGTCAAAAAAGCACACCTTCAGCGCCAAAAAAGACTATCCCGCCCTACTGGAAAGGGCCATTGACATAACCGAGGATAACGGAGTGATCATAGCCTCCACCAACGCCGCCGCCTTTGATATGAAAACCTTTAAAGGCTTTGTTTCTAAGGCTTTTCAAAAGAAAGAGCTTCCTTTTAAGATTCTGGAAGAGTACTCCCTTCCCAGGGATTTCCCCACCCATCCTTCCTTTCCTGAAGGGGATTATTTAAAAGTGCTTTTTATAAAAAAAGAGACAAGTCCTTAGGACTTGTCTTTGTTTAAGTTTTTTAAACGATAATTATCCACCCCGGAAGTCTTCCGAACTATTGTACTAAGGGATACCCTTCCGCTTCCCATCCCCTGTCAATTCCATCCAGTAAGGAAAAAGCATCGTAACCCATGATCTTAAGGATTCCTACGATTTGACCGGAGCTCTGACCGGTATAGCATACCACCACAATTCTCTCGTCTTCGGGAATCTCCTCCAGGAATTCTCCCAACTCATGCCACCAAATATGATGTGAGCCTTCTATATGCCCCGCATTAAAATCCTCTTCCTGACGAATATCCAAAATATAATATCCCTGCGAATCATTATCTACAATCTCCATAAGGTCTCCGGAAGAAATTAAGTTGTTATTTACCGGTAGTTCCTTAAAGTATTTTTCAACATTCGGTTGATCCAAATCCATTGTATACTCTACAGAAGAACTCTCCTGAATAGGTTCTGCCACTCAACCAGCGGTTTTTACTTCTCTATTACTGCATGAACTGAGACTTATTGTCAAAATAAGTAGCCAGGCTGCTGCCAGTAAGTATTTCTTCATTTGAGTTCCCCCCCTAATAAGGATCGGCCCCGTTACCCCTGTGGACCTGTTGCTTTTTAAAAAGCTTCCATCACTACTCTCTTTTATATTATTATAGCTTATTCGACCTCAATATTCCAGTATTTTCAATTAATTAACCCTGACTTTTTTTATGATCTGTGATGCTTTGCCGGATGATTGGGTAAATGATTGTTAAGATTTTTATTCTTTATTAAAGAGCAGATCTAAACATATTTTTTTGAGGAGGTTTCTTATGAAAAGCGAAATTATTGGTACCGTAATGCCTATGGTGGAAATTGAGTTGAATCAAGGAGAGCTGATCTACGCACAAACAGGAGCCATGCAGTGGATGACGGAAAACATTGATATGCAAACCAATATGCGGGGCGGGGTCTTCGGGGCTATAAAAAGAGGGGTTTCGGGAGAAAATATGTTCCTGGCCCATTTTTCCGCAGAACAAAACGGCGCCCGGGTTGCCTTTGGGCATTCCTTTCCGGGAAAAATCATTGAGATTGATGTCAGTGAAAAAACCATGATCTGTCAAAAAAGAGCCTTTTTATGTGCCACGGAGGGTGTGGATTACGACATTGAGTTTCAAAAAAAGATCGGCACCGGATTTTTTGGCGGGGAAGGATTTATCATGCAGCGTCTGTCGGGTAATGGTACCGCCTGGGTGGAAATGGACGGAGAATATGTAGTCAAGGAGCTGGCCCCGGGCGAAAAACTTCGTATGGAAACCGGAGCGCTGGGAATGTATGAAGCGGGGATGGACCTTAGTATTAATATGGTAAAAGGATTTAAAAATATGTTCCTCGGCGGGGAAGGTCTTTTCCTGACCACCATTGAAGGACCGGGGAAAGTTTGGATTCAAACCATGCCTGCCCAAAATATGGCCTCGGAGATTGCAAGCTTTATTCCATCAAGAAATGACAATAAATAAAAATGCCGGCGATACTAACGTTATCGCCGGCATTATTTATATAAGTCTTTTTCGAATTCTTTCACTGATTTTTTCAATAGCGATCATCAATAGAGCAATTCCTAAAATCAAAAGACCTACCCTTTCCCAGTTACGCCAGGTAATATTTGTGGAGAGCAGGGTCCCGATTCCACCGGCTCCGATTATTCCTAGAATCGTTGAGGTTCGAATGTTAGACTCTAATCGATAAAGTATCAGGCTGATGAAATTAGGAAATGTCTGGGGGAGTATTCCGTAACGGTAACTGTTCAGTTTGGTGCTTCCCGTTACCATAATACCCTGTTGAATCGAAGTTCCGGCACTTTCTATGACCTCGCTGTAAAGCTTTGTCATAACCCCCAGGGTGTAAATCCCCAGTGCCATAGCTCCGGCTAAGGGTCCCGGACCTACACCGCGAAAGAAAATGATGGCTACGATAATCGGCGGGAAAGTTCTGAGTAAATTAACCACACCCTTTAATATCACGGCTACTATTGGTGAAGGTGCTGTATTGTAAGCGGTAAAGTAGGACAGTACAACAGCACCTACGCCCCCGGTTATGGTTGCGAAAAGTGCTATGTGCACACTCTCCAAAAGCCCTTCAATGAGCCTGGGTATATAGGATAAATCAATTTGCACCATTCTAAGAATGATATCTCTTCCTGAACCAAGGCCTACAATCAGACGCTCCGCTGTAATATCCAGACTAAAAAAGAGCCACAGGAATCCTAGAATAAGTAAGGCAATGATTCCTCCCCATTTTTTTTGCTGCTGCAGTTTAAATGAGGCAATGGAGGTTCTCGGGATATAGAATTTTTTTAAGTTTTTCCGAATGGTTACACTGATAAAGTCGATGATCAGGATCGTTAGGAATAATAAAATGATCAGGGTGGCTAAATTATCATATCGTAAATGGTTTAAATCCCGCCACAAAATCTGACCGATTCCTCCGGCCCCCACCAGTCCTAAAATCGTTGCGGAACGGATATTGATTTCCAAAACGATAAAATACACCGACAGACTATGTTCAAAAATCGTAGGGAGCACTGCAAATCGCAGCACTTGAATTTTACTGCCGCCTACGGATTCAACACCATTTAACAGATTTTTATTTAAGGTCTCAATATATTCCCGAAGGAGCTTTACGGTAATCAAAACCGCTGTTATGGTCAGGGCTATCATTCCGGGGAATTTCCCCACACTAAAAATCGTCACTAAAATCGCCGCCCAAATTAAATTGGGAATGGTTCTGAAAAACGTCAGCAAGGGTCCGATGATTTTTGGAATTATGGGATGCAGAGTGGTATTTTTTGCGGTAAAAAGGGCGATCAAAACCCCGATCAGCACCCCGAGGGTTGTGGAGACCAAGGCCATTTCAATCGTTTCCAGAAGCCTCGGCATCGCTTCCCTTATGTAGGAGAACTCCGGCGAGAACATCCGCCCAAGCAAATTAAACATATCCGGCAGGCCGGATATGATACGGAATAAGTCAAAGTTCACTCCATAGGCGGTAACTGCCCAAAACAAAAGGATCCCGAAAAACCAAATCCGATTTTTCTTTTTTTTCTTAGCTATATAATCCCGTAATGTCATCATCGGAAATCTCCTCTGTCTTTTGATCAAAGAGTATCTTCCCATTCTTCAGCCCTACTAGTCGATGGCAGTACTTTCTCGCCAGGTCCACATCATGCAGATTCACAATAATGCTGATCCCGTACTTTTGTTGGATTCGCTGAAAGGTATCCATAACCGCCTTGCCTGAGTTCCGGTCCAGACTTGCCACGGGCTCATCCGCAAGAATCACCCGGGGTTCCTGGGCTAAGGTTTTGGCAATGGCTACTCTTTGTTTTTGTCCGCCGCTTAACTGATCTCCCCGCTCAAAGGTTTTCTCCTTTAACCCCACGGTTTCTAAGGCTTCTTCCGCCAAGCGGTAATCCTCATCTTGAAAAACCCCGAAAAATGATTTAAAAGAAGACTGGTAACCCAGCCTTCCTATTAATACGTTTTCCAAAACCGAAGACCGGTCCACCAGGTTAAATTCCTGAAAAACAAACCCTATTCCCCGACGAAGATCCCGCAGTTCTTTACCCTTTAATCGGCTTACATCTTTATCTTCGACGAATACCTTTCCCTTTGAGGGAGAAACCAATCCGTTTAGCGTTTTCAGCAGGGTTGATTTCCCGCTGCCGCTTAGTCCGATAATCCCAACAAATTCGCCGTCATGGAAATCCAGGGATACTCCCCGTAGAGCCGGTGTTCGTTTATCATAGGTTACATATAGGTCTTGAACTGTTATCATTGTCTCACCTGCACTTCGTTTAATTTCACTATAATCAGAATCCCATGGCATGTTCTGCGTTTATTTTACTTTGCATTTTACATTGTATTTTCTTTTCAAATTTCCTTTATTGATTGGAAAGATCCACATTCATGGTTTTAGCCGTATCTCTGATAATATCGTAATCCCGATCCTGGGCAACTACAAAGCCGTGAATATTGAAAAGTTCCGCTAACAGCTCTGCCCCTTCTTCCGTGTCGGCGATTTTAATTAAGGCCTCCTGAAGTCTTGCCTCGGTTTCCGGATCCATGGAATCGCTGATGGTTACACTGATATTGGGAATATCCATGGTATAGCCCAGGACCCGGGTTTTTTCCATTGCGTCGGGAAAATCATCTTTGTAGCGCTCCCTGACATCCACGAAGGTTACCGCTGCGTCCACATCACCGCTGAGCAGCAATTGAAGGGATTGGTCATGGCCTCCGCTGTAGAGATAGGTGATATCCTCTTCGATATCAATCCCCAGATCATAAAGATGGGCTCCGGGAAACAAATAACCGGAGGTGGAGGAAGGATCCACAAAAGCCAGGGTTTTACCGTAAAGATCCTCAAAATCTTCAATATCCGAGTCTTCCCTGACTAAAAACTGAGATCGGTAACTGCTTTCTCCGCTGGCATTCAACACCGTCAAAGAAACCCTAGCTTCACTTTCAGCATTGGCCAGTACGTAAGCGAAGGGAGGGATAAACCCGAAGTCCACTTGACCGGATCCGAGACCCTCGACCACTCCTACAT
Organism: Clostridiales bacterium; assembly: GCA_007118655.1. Classification (GTDB taxonomy): domain Bacteria; phylum Bacillota; class Clostridia; order Peptostreptococcales; family T1SED10-28; genus Isachenkonia. The sequence continues at coordinate 7,947 of SKRE01000004.1, forward strand.
AATTTGTGGCGGTGAAAGCCTCTACGGTTATTCCCATTTCCTCGGAAATCATATCTTCTAAGGGTTCTAAGGATTCAATCAGCTGTTCTCCATCTCTCATGGGTACAAATCCCATGGTCAGTACTTCTTCTTCATTTGAACATCCGATCAATAGGGTTGATGCAATTATTGCGGTTATTAATATTCCTAAAACTCTTTTTTGCATGGCAATATCCTCCTAAGTTTGGTTTCTCTTATTATCATAATCTCTTTACATCCGCAGCGCAATATGGTTTTAAAATTTTCATCAATCATATCGGTATAATTAATCTTAATTATATAATCGTATTGTTTCAAGTCCATAAAAATAACCGATCAACTTTAGATTGATCGGTTGTTTTACTATTAATATATTCCCATGCCCTCTAGTAGTTTCATACCCCTAGTTTATCTGTGGTTTTTTCAACCTTACAATGCGGTGTAGTATTCCACTACTAATTGATCATTTACTTCTACGGGTATTTCTTCCCGATCAGGACTTTTTGTTAATGCGGCGTTAAAGTTCTCCACATCTCTGGAAATATAAGAGGCGTGTGCCTTTAATTCCTGGAAATTTTCTTTAAATATTTCAATCTCTCTGGAACTTTCCCGTAAGGTTACCTGGTCCCCGATATTAACTCGGTGGGAAGGTCGGTCCACTCGCTTTCCGTTTAACAGGATATGTCGGTGTACGACCATTTGTCTTGCTTGGCGGATGGAACTTGCAAAGCCCATACGATATACCATATTATCCAGTCTGGTCTCTAATAATCGAACCAGAGCGTCTCCGGTAATGTCGTCGCTTTTTTTCGCCTGGTCCATATACCTTCGCATTTGTTTTTCCAGTACGCCGTAATAGGCTTTTAATCGTTGCTTTTGCAGAAGCTGCTCGCCGTAAGTAGAAAGCTTTTTATCCCCTCTGCCCATACCCTTTCTATATCGATCCATTGCTTTAGGATGTCCGTAAATGTTTACCCCTAAACGTCGGGATTCTTTAAATCTGGGATTTAGATTTCTTGCCATTGTTTTGCCTCCTTTCTTAATCGCTATTTGATAACGAATATCATTTTCAGTACTCCCAGTATACCGAAAAACTTCTTCTTTGTAAAGCCTTCCATAAAGAAAATGACTAAAAAAAACCGAAGCTTCCTTAGAAGACTCCGGCTTTCCTATGGTTTTCCTTATATATGGATCATTATAAACACTAATCATCCTTTAATTTCAGTTTAGCCAACTGGTCTGCAAGACCGGTATTGATCGGCTGTTCCTTTTCCTTTTCCTGTTGCTTAAGAAACTTTTGTACTTCCCCTTTGGAAGCCCGGTCTCCCTTTTCCTTCTTCCGGTTCTGAAAGGCCGATAATTTTTCCCGATGGCCGCAGGAGCAGGTGAAGATCTGGCCCTCCCCTTGTCCCCGGAGCTCCATTTTTTTATGGCAGTTTGGGCAACGGGCATTGGTAGTCTTTGCAATGTTTTTACGGTAGCCGCATTCCCGGTCCCGGCAAACCAGCATCTTACCCCGCTTGCCCTTTACTTCCAAGAGGTATTTATTGCATTCGGGACAACGGTTCCCCGTAATATTATCGTGTTTAAAGGTGGCGTCACTATTTTTAATATCCTTCACCACGATTTTGGTGTAATCCTTCATCTCTGAAACGAAGGCATCCTTTGAAAGTTTTCCCTCGGCAATGTCCGAAAGCTTCTGTTCCCATTTCGCTGTAAGGTCGGGAGACTTTAAATCCTTAGGAACCAAAGTGAGGAGTTGCTTTCCCTTAGCCGTGATCCTGAGATCCTTTCCCTTTTTCTCCATTAAAAAAGTACTCAAAAGCTTTTCAATGATGTCTCCCCTAGTGGCTACGGTGCCTAGGCCCCCCGTTTCCGTCAGGGCCTTTTCCAGCTTCTTTTCACTGCCTGTAAGATACTTTTTAGGATTTTCCATGGCCGTCAACAGGGTTCCCTCGGTAAAGAAACCGGGAGGGGTGGTCTTTCCTTCGCTCATTTGAAGGTTATTTGCTGCTAAAATTTCCCCTTTTTCGAATTCCGGAAGCTTTTGATCCTCCTGATCCTCTTCTTTGCCAATATCCTTTTCTAAGGATTTCCAACCGGGGGACAGTACCTTTTTACCCTTTGCAAGAAAGCTTTCTGTCCCCAGATTAATTTTAACGGTATTTGC
>SKRE01000174.1 GCA_007118655.1 Clostridiales bacterium
CCCGTGGACATGCTGAGCACGCCGATACTCCGTCCGGCAAAGTTGTTTTTTGCTGCAATAATTTCCGCCTTGCCCTCGGGGATGCCCTTTACTTGGTAACCCCATTTTCTGGCGGCTTTTAAGGACGTTTCCACCGCCTCGGTCCCGCTGTTCATGGGCAGGGCCTGGTCGAAGCCGGAAAGGGAGCACAGTTTTTCCAAAAAGACTCCCATCTGATCGTTATGAAAAGCCCGGGAAGTCAGGGTCAGTCGATCCGCCTGATCTTTTAAGGCTTGAATGATTTTTGGATGGCGATGGCCGTGGTTCAGGGCGGAGTAGGAAGAAAGCATATCCAAATATTTATGCCCGTCCACATCGTAAACCCAGGACCCTTGTGCCTTGCTGACGACCAAAGGCAGGGGATGGTAATTGTTGGCGCTGTAGGTTTCCGTTTGTTGAATAAATTGATCGGTTTTGTTCATGAAAAAAACCTCCTTTTGTATCTCACGTTCTCAGGTTCAAAATCAGCTTACTTAATCCTTATACCCCGGAAGATAATTTCAAATCAACTCCGGGCTGGCATTTGAAAACCGCTTATGATAGACTTAAAGAAAAGTGAATTCTCTGAAAAAATACAGCAGTGAAAGGGGCAGGATTATGACAGACAACAAGCAAAAAGAAGGAAAAAGCAAAGTGTATTTTGTGGATTTTAAAACCGGAAGCCGGGAGAACAATATTCCCAATAAGATCCGAAAACTCTATGAGAAAACCGGGATTAACGACATCCTGGTGAAAAATGAACTGACCGCGGTCAAAACCCATTTTGGGGAGCGGGGAATGACTACGTATATTCATCCCGTATTTGTACGCCAGGTGGTGGATAAGATCAAAGAAGGGGGAGGGAAGCCTTTTCTGACCGATACCAATACCTTGTATACCGGGGGCAGAACCAACTCCGTGGATCATTTGCAAACCGCCATTGAAAACGGTTTTGCTTACCCCGTGGTAAACTGTCCGGTGATTATTGCCGACGGGATTTTCAGTAAGAACAGTGTGGAAGTGGAAATCAACAAGAAGCATTTTGAGAAGGTACGGATTGCGGGGGATATTTACAATACCAATTCCATGGTGGTGCTGTCCCACGTAAAAGGCCACGGTCTTGCGGGGTATGGCGGGGCCCTTAAAAATATTGCCATGGGCTGTGCCACGGCTTCGGGAAAACAACAGCAGCACTCGGATTCCAAGCCTGAGGTGGATCCGGAAAAATGTGTGGGATGCCGCATCTGTGTAGGAAACTGTCCCGTGGACGCCATCGCCATGATCGATCAAAAGGCGGTCATTGATCACGAGATCTGTATCGGCTGTGGGGAATGTATTACGGTTTGTCCTCACCGGGCGATCAAAGTCCAGTGGGAAACCAACGCCGATGTATTTGTGGAAAAGATGACGGAATATGCTTACGGTTCCGTAAAGAATAAAGCCGGAAAAGTGGCCTATATCAACTTCGTCATGAACGTCACCCCCCTATGCGACTGTGTCCCTTGGAGTGACGAGCCCATTGTCAGTGATGTCGGCATTTTGGCCTCCTTCGATCCCATTGCCATCGATCAGGCCAGTCTCGATTTAATCGATCAGCAACAGGGACGGGCAGGCAGCAGTCTGACCTGTAATCATGCACCGGGAGAAGATAAGTTCGGCGGGCTTCACCAAAACGTAAACGGCCGGCGGGTGTTGGAATACGGAGAAGAGTTGGGGATGGGATCCCGGAAGTATGAACTGATCAAGCTGTAGAACTAACAAATATGCATAAAAACAGCAGCAAAAACGATCAAAACCCGTAAGTCGAAGGGGGTCTAGGACTTACGGGCTTTAATCTCAATACTACTACTTTTAAAGAAGTATGAGGATAGGGAGTGAACTACAATGAAGTAGTTCGGTTACATCCCATATATACCCATGGGGAATGATTCGTAACAATATCGGGCAAAGTATTTTTAAATTATTGGAGGCATTGCTTTTTCATAGTTTTTTCATTGTTTTACTATTGCACTTAAGAACGGTTAACCAACTCTTTTTCAACCGCTTCCAGGGGAATATCCAGGGCCACCATCAATACTAAAACATGGTAAAATAAATCCGCAATTTCAGATCTGGTATCGGACTTTTCATTATTTCTTTCCTCGTCCTTGGAAGCAATGATCACCTCGGCGGATTCCTCGCCGACTTTTTTCAGGATTTTATCCAGGCCGCTGCTAAACAGGTAGCTGGTATAGGATTTTTCCTTCGGGTGTTCTTTCCGGTGGGCTAAAAGACGGTACAGGCTCTCCAGGTAAGTCCCGAGATTACCCTTTGGGGGTGCTTGATTAAAGCAGGTTTTCGTCCCCAGGTGACAGGCCACACCGGTTTGTTCCACTTGAAACAGCAAGGTATCCCCGTCGCAGTCATAGGAGGCCTCAATGACCCGCTGGGTATGGCCGGAAGTCCCCCCCTTATGCCAAAGGGCTTGCCGCTTTCGGCTGAAAAACCAGGTGGTTTTTTCTTTTAAGGTTTTCTCCAGGGATTCCCGGTTCATATAGGCGAGCATCAACACCTCTTTCGTTTTAATATCCTGAATGATGGCCGGGACCAA
>SKRE01000156.1 GCA_007118655.1 Clostridiales bacterium
GCGGCAGTCTGCTTACTGGTGTTCTCAGAGGGTTTATCGGGGGATCCGCCTATGGTTTCCGAGGACTTTTCCTCTTCTTCTTTTTCCAGGGGTTTCCCTTGAATCAGATCAACCAGTTCGTGCTTTTTATACTTATAGTAGTTTTTGATTCCCAAGGTTTTGGCAATCTCTTTTAAATCCGTCAGCTTCTTTTTTTCCAATTCTTTTACGTCCAATAGTATCCCGCTGTCCAATCAAAAGTCTTTGGCAACGGAGTCCACCTCCTTTAAGGCTTAGATATGGTAAAAGAGGGAGTTTGCCTCCCTCTATCCACATCATTTTTTATTACTGCTTATTTTGATATCATAACTGTGCAGCGTTTAGTATGCGTAGTCCGGTTTGGTTCGAAGTTTATGAGTGGCTTCTACGAATCGTATGGTTCCTGTTTCCGACCGCATAACGATGGAATGGGTTTTTGCGGTGTCGTCTCCGGTATAAACCACGCCTTTCAGCATATCCCCGTGGGTGATTCCCGTTGCCACGAAGTAGGCTTCATCTCCCTTAACGAGATCGTCCATATACAGTACCTGTTCCGTATCAATCCCTAAATCATCGCACTGCTTTTTTTGATCATCCGTGGTGCAGATCAGTTTCCCTTGGATTTCTCCACCCATACACTTCATGGCAGCGGCGGTAATAACCCCTTCCGGAGCACCACCCACACCCATTAAAATGTCCACACCGGTACCTTCCACAGCGGTGGCTAAGGCACTGGCAATGTCTCCGTCGGAAAAGAGTTTGACCCGGGCACCGGCATCGATACACCGCTGAATTAACTCCTTATGTCTCGGCCGGTCAATAACCGTTACGGTTAAGTCCTCAATGCTTTTATTTAAGGCCTTCGCCACACTTTCCAGGTTCTTTTCCACAGGCCAGTTGATGTCAATTTTTCCCCGAGCCCTGGGGCCTACGGCAATTTTATCCATATAATAAGATGGGGCATTTAACAGGCATCCCTTGGGGGCCATGGCAATAACCGCAATAGCGTTAGGGGTTCCGTTGGCCACAGAGGTGGTTCCTTCCACAGGATCTACCGCGATATCCACTTCCATGTCCCCTTCGTTCCAGGCACCGACTTTCTCGCCGATATAAAGCATGGGGGCTTCGTCCTTTTCCCCTTCTCCGATGATTACGGTTCCTTTAATATCAATGGTATCAAACATTTTTCGCATACCGTCCACCCCGGCCTGATCCGCGGCTTCCTTATCTCTTCGTCCCATCCACCGGGCAGCCCCTAATGCGGCTCCCTCCGTTACTCTTACAAGATTGATTGCTAAATTTCGATCCATCTGTAACACTCCTTTGGTTTGGTAAATTCTCTTCTTTAATTCAACCCTTTATATGTAAACCGTGGGTCTTTCCGGGTACTTTCTTTCCTCATTATAGCCCTTTTTCCCTTGGAAATCAAGGAATATGTTAGGCGGTTTTCCAATGTAACATACTATATGGAAGGGGTGGAACGAATAATTTGAATAGGATTCCGGTCCTCGATCCCATGGATAATGTTGATTTTGGGGGAAACTATTGAAAAAGAACATAAAAATACAGAGAGAAAAAAATCCCCTCTGTATTTGAGCTGACAGATTTTCGCTGTGCGGGCAGTTTTATTGCCCGCGGCCATATTCAATCCGGCTGACCGCCCCTTCTTTCTAAAACTTGCTGTTCCAATCGGCTAAGAATTTTTCAATTCCGATATCCGTTAAGGGATGATCCGTCATCATTTTCAACACCTTAAAAGGTACCGTAGCTACATGGGAACCTGCTAAGGCGGCATCGGTAACGTGCAGGGGATGACGAATACTGGCGGCGATGGTTTGGGTATCAAATCCGTGAATATTGAAAATCGTAATAATCTCTTCGATCAGATTCATTCCCGTGCTTCCGATATCATCCACTCTTCCAAGGAAGGGGCTGACATAGGTGGCCCCGGCTTTAGCGGCGAGCAGTGCCTGATTCGCAGAAAATACCAGGGTTACATTGACCTTAATGCCTTTTTCGGAAAAGATCTTGGTGGCCTTGAGACCTTCCTTGGTCATAGGGACTTTTATAATGATGTTTTCATGGATTTTTGCCAGTTCTTCTCCCTCTTCCACCATTTTATCCGCATCCAGGGCAATGACCTCGGCGCTGACGGGACCGTCGACGATCTCCACAATCTCTTTGATGACTTCCTGGAAATCCCGGCCCTCTTTGGCAACCAGGGATGGATTCGTGGTGACCCCGTCTAAAATCCCCCAGCTGGCCGCTTCTTTAATTTCGTCGATATTTGCGGTATCAATAAACAGTTTCATGGTTATTCCTCCTTGTTTTTCCTCTAGTCTTATATATACCCCGTCGGCATGAAAACATTCGAGGAAATCAAACATTTGAACAAGCTTATTATTTTAATCCCAGAATCTTTCGGGCTTCCTCCGGGGTGGCTACTTCCCGTCCCAGCTCCTTGGCAATCCTTACCATTCTCTCCACCAGCTGAGCGTTGGATTTTGCCAGAACCCCTTTTTCATAATAGACATTATCTTCAAAGCCTACCCTTACGTGACCGCC
>SKRE01000186.1 GCA_007118655.1 Clostridiales bacterium
GAGCCGACGGAATTATGGTAGAGGTCCATCCGAATCCGGCACAGGCCTTATCCGACGGAGAACAATCCCTGAGCTTTGAGGAATTCTATGAAATTTATCAGGAAATTAAAAACTAGACATCCAAGGATGTCTAGTTTTTTGTTTCCTGATTTTAATTAGAAATTGACTGTTAAAAGGGCCTTTCGACTAAACCAGGGCCAAGGCCCGGTCTAAGGCGTCAATTAAGTCTTCCGCATTTTCAATACCTACGGAAACCCGAACCAATCCGTCGGTAATTCCTGCGCATCGGCGGTCTTCTTCCGGGATCGGTGAGTGGGTCATGGAAGCGGGATGCTGTATCAGGGAATCTACGGTGCCTAAACTTACGGCAAGATGGAATATCTCAATATTGTTCATTAACACTCTGCCGGCTTCCAACCCTCCGATCAGTTCAAAGGCAATCATGCCTCCGAAACCGTCGGCCTGCTCTTTGGCCAGTTCGTGCTGGGGATGAGAAGGCAGTCCGGGATAAAAAATATTTTTTACCTTTGGATGGGCCTCCAAATATTTGGCCACTTCCATGGCATTCTTTTCGTGTTCTCTCATACGTAGGGCTAAGGTCTTGATGCCCCGCTGCATCAGCCAAGCATCAAAGGGACTGGTTATGCCTCCCAGGTCTTTTTGGGTAGTCATACGGATGGTATCCATGTCTTCCTTTCTTCCGGCGAGGATCCCCGCCACCACATCTCCATGGCCGTTGATATACTTGGTGGCACTATGAAGCACAATATCAGCACCCAGGGTAAGGGGTCTTTGGAAATAGGGAGTCATATAGGTATTATCAACAATCAGTTTCGCATTATTTTCATGGGCAATTTTGGCACAGGCTTTAATATCGGTCAACTGCATCACAGGATTTGCGGGAGTTTCAATATAAACTATTTTGGTATTGGGACGCATGGCTTCTTTAAAATTCTCGGGATTGGAAGCATCGGTGACAAAGGTAACCTCAATGCCCCACTTGGTAACGATTTCATTTAGAAAGCTGTGGGTACAACCGTAAAGACACTGCTGGGCTACGATATGGTCTCCCTGCTCCACAAAGGCTAAAATCGAAGAACTGACGGCAGCCATACCGGAACCGTAAATGGTAGCGTCTTCTGCTTCTTCCAACAAAGCCATTTTTTCTTCTAAACACCGTACGGTAGGATTTCCCAGGCGAGAATAAATATAACCGGACTCTTCGCCGGCGAATCGGGCGGCCCCTTGCTCCGCATTGTCAAATACAAAAGTAGAAGTCTGGTAAAGAGGCTGAATATGAGACCCCGTAGTTTTACAAGGCGATGCATAGGTGATTTGTGTTTCCCGTTTCATCTTTTTTAAATCCATTGTTCCATTCCTCCTTTTAAATTAGCGTACATTGGTTATTATGTTAAAAAAATATCCTTCCTATATAGTATAAGCCAGATAGAGAAGAAAATCTTCTTTTTTTTAAATAAATTTTAGAATATCCAAAAAAATTTTAAAAATTACCAAAGAGAATGAAACGTATCATTGCGTACCCCGGATAAACTTCGAAAAAAAAGCAAAAAAAGGAACCGTGGTTAATAAACAATGCACTGGGTATAATAGGGATTAGATTAAGAATCGGTTTGATTAAGAATTAAGATCTGCCGATCCTATGGAAAGGAGCAAAAAAAAATGAATATTACAAAAGGAATTGAATACCGTATGTCCTATCGAAGTTTTAAGAAGGACCCGATTGAACGGAAAAAAATCGAAGAAATCGTTAAGGCGGGGTCCTTAGCCCCTTCCTGCTTTAACAACCAGCCCTGGCGATATGTGGTGGTGGATACGAAGGAAGATCTTGAAAAGTTATACCCGGCCCTGACGGGAGGAAACTACTGGATGAAACTGGCTCCGGTAATCGTGGCTATTGTATCCCACAAAGATTTTGACTGCGTGATCAAGGACCGGGTGTACCATCAATTTGATACGGGCATGGCTACGGGGTTTATGCTTCTGAAAGCTATGGAAATGGGTATTCATACTCACTTAGTAGCGGGCTACAGTCCAAGCAAAGCGAGAAAAATCTTAGGAATTCCCGAAGATATGGAAGTCATCGCTTTAATGGCCATGGGCTATTTGGCGGAAGACATGCCGGAAGAATTGTCGGATAACCACCGGGAAGCCGATGAAGTGAAATTAGAGGGAAAAAGGACAGAGCGGCATCCCTTGGAAAAGATTCTTCATTATAACGGATACAATCCGGAAATGGACCGGGAAGAACGCAAAAGAATGGAAGAAGAAGGTTCTTAGGTATGAATTTATAAAAAATATTGGCCGCTGCTCTAAAAACTCAATCTATGTATTGACATATCCACAAAAATTGGATAGTATTAGATATAAACCTTGTAGATGAATGTACCCTTTAAAGTAGTTTGACATCCAATAACCCCTGGATGTTTTTTGATGTGAAGGGACATCGTATATAAAGAAAATTCTATAAATTTAGAGGAGGACCATTTTAATGAGTTCAGAAATTGTAAAGCAAGAAAACAACGAGATTACCCTAAAGGTAATGGTAGACAAATCCGA
>SKRE01000200.1 GCA_007118655.1 Clostridiales bacterium
AATGTTTCCCCGCAGATAGTCCAAAAGCTCCTCAAGCCAGGGCTCTCCTTTTCCATAGGCCGCTTCCACCGCCGCCATGGTGACGGGGGTTTGCTTTCCGATATGGTTTTTCTCAAGAATACGCCGATACCTTCTTTTTAAGCTGGAGTTTTTAATAATCAGGTGTGCGCTCATCAGTCCCGCCAAATTAAAGGTTTTGGAAGGGGCCGTGGCGGTTATCACATGATCTTCGAATTTCGAATCAATCTTTGCAAAAATATGATGGGCTCCTTTTTTATAAACCAGATCGTGGTGGATTTCATCGGCAAAAATCAATACCCCGTTTTCCAGGCAGATTTCTCCCAACCGCTTCAGTTCTTCCTTTTTCCACACCCGGCCAACGGGATTATGGGGACTGCAAAGAATAAACAGCTTCGTATTTGGATCCTTTGCTTTTTTTTCAAAATCTTCAAAATCTATTTCATAGGATCCCTGATGGAATTTTAATGGATTGTTTGCCACCCGGCATCTATTGTTTTTTATCGCCTTTTTAAAGGGATAATATACGGGCTCCTGAATGATTACCCCCTGATCCTTTTCAAGAAACCCCTGGATTACGTAATTTACAGCGGCAACCACCCCCGGGGTAAAGACCAGCCAATCCCTTTTAATTTCCCAATCAAACCGCTTTTCGTACCAGCGGATTATTTTTTCGTAGTACTCTTCCCCTCTTTTAGAGTATCCGAATACCCCGTGGGACACTTCCTCCATCATGGCCTCCAGAACTTCCTTCGGAGCTTCAAAGTCCATATCCGCAACCCAAAGGGGCAGGAGGTCATCTTCTCCGAAAATTTCCTGCAGGACCTGGGGATCCCATTTAACGGATTTGCTTTCCTTACGATTGATTATTTTATCAAAATCCGGTTTCATCCTTATCCTCCTTAAAAAGCGAATTAAACGAAATTAAATATCCTGATATTACTATGCATTACTCACAAAGTATATTACCCGGCCTTCCCAGTAAGCCTTAATTCTTCCATGGTCCTTAAGATACTCCAAATGGGACATGGCCTCCCCGGCGGCAAAGGATTTTTGCGGCAGGGGAAAATCCTCCCAGGACTTCGCCGGAATTCTCCAGTCCATGTTCCTTGCCACATCTTCCACGGTTAGAGGAGCGCTTTTTCCATTTATTATGTTTTCCACTTCCTCCAGGCGCTCTTCGTGATGGGCCATCAGCTCCTCAATTCGCGCCTTCGGTTTTGCGATCAATCCCCGATGGGAAGGGAGCATCACAGTAATGGGGTAATCCTTAACTTTTCCCAGGCTGTTTAAGTACTTCTCCAGCATTCTTTCCTGATCGTAGCCCCAAAATCCGATATTCGGCGTAATGGTCTCCAGCACATGGTCTGCAGAAATATAGATTCCTTTTTTCCGGTCAAATAAATTGATCATCCCCGGGGTATGTCCGGGAACTAAAATCACTTCAAAGGAGTAATCTCCTATTACAATGTACTCTCCCTCATTAATCTCCTGATAGGTAAAATCTCCCTTCGGTGCATAAATCTTTCCGGGATGATCATCGAAAAAATCCTCTCCCGCGTCTATCCCGAAGGTTTTTAAGTCCTCTTTCATGGTTTCCCAGTTTTTCTCTTGGGATAAAGCTTTTATCCGCTGAGCTTCTCCCGGTTCCATAAGAAGGGTTGCTCCTTTTTTGTATAACACCTCCGCCAGCCCTGAATGGTCCGCATGAAGATGGGTAATCAGAACTTGGGTTTTTTTAAGATCCGCGTCTAAAGAATCCAGGGCCTCAAAAAGAGCTTTTTTACATTCAATTCGGTTAAATCCGGTGTCCACCAGTAAAAATTCATCCTTCCCGATGATCAAATAGCTGTTTAGAGCTTTTAAGGGATTCTTCGGTAAAGGGATTTCAATTTGAAATATACCGGGCAGTATTTCCTTTATCATATTACAACACCTCTTTTCGATAAGCTTTAAAGGCCGAAGCAATGGAATAGTCTTTACGAATCGCTTCCTTTGGGATCCATCGACCGGTATCCATCAGGGTCTCTATTGGAAGCTTTAATGCCTCTGTATCCTCTTTAACCCTTAGGCCTTCCCTTGAGCCCTCCGCTGATTTTAAATCCACCTGATAGGCCATCAGGTTCCACTGAATATGACTGAATACCGCTTTGCTATCCTCCAGCCGCTTAATATTTTCAACAGTTAAGTTTTCATCTGCCAAATGCTGCTCCTTATCCAGAATCTCCTTGAGCGCTGCTTCCTTTAAATGACCTTCCGTATTGGGAAACTCCCAAAGCCCTGCTAAAAGTCCTTTATCCTCCCGTTTACGTAAAAAGAGCTTATCCTTATGGGTAAAAATCAATACAGTCTTTTTTTCCAACCGCTTTTTTATCGCTTTTCCTTTTACCGGCAGCACTCCCTGAAGATTTTTCTCAAAGGCTGTGCAAAATTCGGATACGGGACAGTTTTCACAGTCCGGGGCTTTGGCTGAAGTGCAAAGCACCGCCCCAAGTTCAATTAATCCTTGATTAAAGTCTCCCAGGTTTTCCTCGGGCAACAGCTTTCGAACCCCGT
>SKRE01000032.1 GCA_007118655.1 Clostridiales bacterium
CTAAGAATTCCTCGTCCACTCTTTGGGGCATGGTAACCAGGGTACGGCTGCCCAGTCGCACGTAATCCACGGATTCAATGCTGGTTACTTCGTTTAACAGCCAATCCAGCATGCTGTTGGATAAGGTCAGAGGGTCCCCTCCGGTGATCAAAACGTCCCGGATTTCCGGGTTATCCCGAATATAATCGATGGACTCCTGCAGTACTTCTCTGGGTTGATGTTGGTCCACTCCGCCGATATTTCGTCTTCTTTGACAATGACGGCAGTACATGGCGCATTCATTGGTTACATTGATGATCAGCCGGTCCGGATATCTACGGGTAATGGATCCTGCGGGATTGGTAAATTCTTCCCCCATAGGGTCGGAATCCCCTTCCAGGTCTTCAATCTCTATTCCCGTGGGAATGGACATCAGTTTAATCGGACAATACTTGTTGTCATCATCAATTAGGCTGGCGTAGTAAGGGGATATGGACCATCGAAACTGTTTTCCCACATTTCGGATATCCTCAATTTCCTTATCGCTTAAATAAATGATCTTCTTTAATACATCCACATCGGAGATTCGGTTTTTCAATTGCCACTTCCAACTGTTCCAGTCTTCTTCCGTGGCATCAAATATTTTTAACAGTTTATTTTTTTTCGCTTTGGAACTGATTAATTGTTTTTGGGACGTACCCTTGGAAATCTGATCCTTTACTTTTAAATAATCTTCAATTCTTGAGTGAAGTTCTTCAGCTCTTTTTAAAGATATTTCTCTACTTTTTGAGTTAACATTGCAATCCAATTGAACTCCTCCTTTATTAGTCTCACTAAATATTCATCTATACGTAAACCCTCTACAGATTTTATTCTTCCGATTTTTGAATTATATCAAAATAACTTAGAAATAGTTTGAATTTTGCATGAAGGCAAAAATTCTTGCAAATTATTGAACGGGGTTAAACCTCTGCAGAAAATTACGAAAAGCATGGTAAGACCGCATAGCTCTTATAAAAATATATGTTAGCATACCCTTAAAATTATGTCAAACCAGGGGATTAAATGAAAGTTTTAGGGTAAGCTGTCTTTTCTTACCCTAATTTTCTGCTATGAAACACTGAATAAAGGATATTCTTCTCTCCGCGGCGAATATACTATTTAATAAAACAATTGTCCAAGGAGGGATTTTCTTGCAAAAAATTCAAAGCTGCTGTATCGAAGGATTGGAAGTCTACCCGATAAAAGTAGAAGTGGATATGGATACCGGTCTTCCTATGGTTATGATCGTCGGACTTCCCAATGCCGCGGTTAAAGAATCCAAGGATCGGGTCCGCTCCGCACTGAAAAACAATGGATACGATTTCCCGTTAAAAAGAATTACCATTAATCTCTCTCCCGCCTACACCCGGAAAGACGGCACCCATTTTGATTTGCCCATCGCCTTAGGCCTGCTTGGAGCCTCCGGCCAAATTCCGCCCTTCGATGCGGAAAGCACCCTTTGTCTCGGAGAACTTTCCCTGGACGGAAAAATCAACGGGGTTCGGGGGGTTTTGCCTATGCTTTTGGAGATGCAAAAACTGGGTTACCGCCGGGCACTAATTCCCGCTGAAAACCTGGAAGAAGCCCGGTATGTATCGGACATGGACGTCCTGGGATTCAGGGATCTGAAAAGCCTTTTGTTTTTTCTGGAAAAAGGGGAACTGCGGGAGGAAATCCCCCGGGCTGAGAAAACAGCTAAGAATATAAAAATCCCTTCGGCGGCCTTAAAAGGCTCCATGGATTTCAGGGATCTGAAAGGTCAGGAATCCCTTAAGCGCGGGGTGGAAATCGCCGCCGGCGGTGCACACAATATTTTATTTATCGGCCCTCCGGGATCCGGTAAATCCATGGCAGCCAAAAGACTTCCGTCGATTTTGCCCCCCTTAAGTTACGAAGAGGCCTTGGAGGTTACAAAACTCTACAGTATTTCCGGAAAACTGGATTCCCGGAGGGGACTGATGGTAAAGCCCCCTTTTCGCAGTCCTCACAGCAGCAGCACCGCCGCTTCCTTAACCGGGGGAGGCTTGATTCCCATGCCGGGAGAGATCTCCCTGGCTCATCATGGAATTCTTTTTCTTGACGAATTGCCGGAATTTGATAAAAGGACTCTGGAAATCCTCCGTCAACCCATGGAGGACCGGGAAATCACTCTCTCCCGGTCCCATCGAAGCTTTACCTATCCCTCAAACTTTATGTTTGCTGCAGCGATGAACCCCTGTCCCTGCGGATACTATGGAGATCCGGTGAAAAGCTGCAGTTGTTCCGCCCGGGATATTCAGCGGTATCACCATCGAATATCCGGACCTTTGCTGGACCGGATAGACATCATACTGGAGGTCCCCCGTGGGGAGTACAAAGACTTAAAAAGCAGGGCCACTTCCCTTAGCTCCAAAACCATGGGAGAGCGGGTATTGAAGGCACGAAGGATTCAAGAAGCCCGTTATAAAAACCAAGCCTTTAACGTCAACGGTCTGCTTCCCGACTACCTGCAAAATAAGTTGTTTGACCTTTCA
>SKRE01000153.1 GCA_007118655.1 Clostridiales bacterium
ACATCGGATCCGGACAGAACAACACTTCAAGATACTCTAACCCTGAGTTGGATCAAATGATGGACGATGCAGAAAGAATTATGGATCAAGACGAAGCGATTCCTGTATACCAGGAAATCGGTGAAATCTTAACTGAAGATGCAGCATTCATGCCTGTATATGCCAACACGTATTTTGATTTCTATGACGAAAAAATCGTAGACTTTGAAACTCACGGTATTTACAACTGGGTAGCAGCAATGCGACATGCAAGAATTGAAGAGTAAAATTTAAAGAATCAGGAAATAAAAACTGAATAGGGGTATGGGTCTTAGGACCCAAACCCCGGGAAAATACATTGAAAGGCAATTCTATGAAAGTTGTAGGATTGCCTTCGATGTCAGAAAAGAGAGTTTTTTGATAATTTAAAATATTACTAGATGACATATTGAGGAGTGAAGGGTATGCTAAGATTTTTAGGGAAACGGCTGCTGCAATTAATCCCAACAATGCTGATTATCTCATTGTTGATATTTTTTGTACTAGACCTAATGCCAGGAGATCCGGTACAGGCCTATTTAGGAGTAGGTTCGGAAGTATCTCCTGAAAGACAAGATCAAATTCGTGAACAACTGGGACTAAACGATCCTCTGCCATTACAATATGTTTATTGGCTGGGCCGTGTATTAAGAGGAGACTTAGGTAGAACCAATATCTATAATGCAGAAGTTAGTGATGTGATTTTCGGGTTCATCTGGAATTCTTTTTTACTTAACATATTTGCATTGATTTTTGCCTTACTTATTGCCATACCCGTGGGGATAAAATCCGCGGTGAAGAAGTATGGCCTATTCGATAACTTTTTTACGGTGTTTTCCCTGGCCGGAGTATCCATGCCGACATTTTTCTTTGCTTTGATTTTAATCTTTCTCTTTGCAAGGAATATCGATTGGATTCCTTTAAACGGAATGAGAACATCCATATTAGCAGTACGGGGTTATGATAATTTGTGGCATAATATTACGGATGTGGGACGGCATATGCTGTTACCGGTTACCGTACTAACTATGACCAGTTTAGCAACACTTACCCGTTATACGAGAAACTCTGTGATCGAGGTAATTAACCAAGACTATATTCGAACTGCGCGATCCAAAGGATTAACGGAAAAAGTGGTAATTTACAAACATGCCTTTAGAAATGCTTTGCTTCCCTTAATTACGATTCTTGGGATGTGGGTTCCCGCCTTATTCGGAGGAGCGATCTTACTTGAGACCGTGTTCCTATGGCCGGGAATTGGAAGAGTATTGCTAAATGGTATTACCAGTCAGGATCTATCACTCGTTATGGCAACTCTAGTATTCTATGCGGTCCTTCGAGTAGCGGGAAATCTCTTAGCCGATATTTCTTATGGGCTTGCAGATCCTAGAGTAAGAGTAAAGTAGGAGGAGGGAAATTATGTCTGAAGCAAAAGTAGATGAAACTGTAAACGCTCCCCGCTTGAAGCCGGAAGGTCCCTGGAAGATTGCGTGGAAACGATTCAAAAAAAATAAAATTGCTGTGGTCGGTGGAGTAAGTTTTATACTTATCGTCCTTGCAGTAATCATAGTACCGATGATTTATTCGTTTAACCTGTGGAGAGATGTTGAAGGCGTCAGCACGGGACAACTGATACGAGAGACCATAAATGTGGATTTAAGAGCCCATGGGTTTGAATTAGCAAACTCGGAGCAGCCCCCTTCAAGGGAAAATTTACTGGGTACGGACCGCCAGGGTCGGGATGTAATGTTTCGATTGTTCTATGGAGGCAGAATATCCATGATGGTTGGTGTACTATCCGCCTTCTTAACGGTAACCTTAGGAACCTTAGTTGGAGGCGTGGCGGGTTACTATGGAGGAAAAATTGACGGAGTGCTGATGCGTTTTGCGGAAATTGTGCAGTCCATACCATTTTTACCGATGATGATGGTAATCTCCGCGGCAATGCGCTGGGTGCCCTCGGACCAGACCATGCTGGTGGTAGTATTTGTAGTAGGAATTCTAAGTTGGCCGGGTCTTTCCCGGGTGGTTCGTGGTCAAATTCTCTCTCTTCGGGAGCAGGAATTTATGCAAGCTACAGAAATCCTTGGAATTTCCGACACCTCAAGAATTGTACGACATTTATTACCAAATGTTTTAGCCTATATTATCGTAAGTGCCACTCTTGGTATGGGGGGAGCGATCCTTCTGGAAGCGGGCCTATCCTTTTTAGGACTGGGAGTTACGCCGCCAATGCCGAGTTGGGGTAATATGATCCAAACCGCTCGGAACTCGACGGTTTTCCAGAACTATCCATGGATCTGGGTTCCACCGGGTATGATGATTATGTTTACCGTTATAAGTGTAAATTTATTAGGTGAAGGTCTTCGAGATGCTTTCGACCCAAAAGAGATTAGGTAGGTGTTGATATGAAGGAAATATTAAAAGTAGAAAATCTGACAACCCATTTCTTTACCGATAAAGGCGTGGTACGAGCGGTAGACGGCAACAGCTTCAGCATTTATGAAGGGAAAACCCTGGGTGTTGTAGGTGAGTCGGGATGTGGAAAAAGCATTACCGCCATGAGTATCTTAAACTTAATTGAAAAACCGGGAAAAATTGTAGACGGTTCTGTGAAATTTTTAGGTGAAGAGCTGGTAGGAACTACGGATAAAAGAATTCGTGAAATTCGAGGAAATGAAATCTCGATGATTTTCCAAGAGCCCATGACTTCTTTGAATCCTGTATTTAAAGTAGGAGATCAAATCGGTGAAGCCTTAATTCTTCATCGGAACATGTCTCGAAAAGAAGCGAAAAATGTTGGAATTGAAATGTTGCAGCTGGTTGGAATTCCCAGAGCGGAAAAGGTGATTGACGATTACCCTCACCAACTGTCCGGTGGTATGCGACAGCGTGTAATGATCGCCATGGCCCTGGCCTGTAATCCGAAGCTGTTAATTGCGGATGAGCCGACAACGGCTTTGGACGTAACGATTCAAGCCCAGATTCTAGCCCTGATGAATCGACTGAAAACCGAAACCAATACCGCAATTATGATGATTACCCATGATTTAGGGGTAGTGGCTCAAATGGCGGATCATGTACTGGTTATGTACTCCGGAAAAATCGTGGAGTCTGCTCCGGTAAATGATGTTTACGGAAATCCGAAGCATCCCTATACCGTCGGCCTGTTAAATTCGATCCCGCGACTGGATGAAACCCGGGAAGAGCTAAACACCATTGAAGGCACGGTACCAAGTCCCTTTGAATTGCCGAAGGGTTGTTACTTCGAGCCGAGATGCGACAAGCGAATGGAGATTTGCAAGCATAAACACCCGGAGACCTATAAAATCAACGAAAATCATACGGTGAGCTGTTATCTGTATGCGGAAGAGGGGGAGGAATAGACTATGCGAGAAAAGTTAGATAACCGAGAACCGATTCTTGAAGTTCGGAATGTCAAAAAATATTTTCCCGTCAGCGCCGGACTATTTAAAAAACCCTTCCAGGTAAAAGCCGTAGATGATGTTTCCTTTACCATGTATAAAGGAGAGACCTTAGGTTTGGTAGGAGAATCCGGTTGTGGTAAATCCACATTGGGAAGAACCATTGTACGACTGTACGAGCCCACCGATGGAGAAATTATTTTCAAAGGCAACGATATTTCCCATTTGAGCAGTCATAAACTGAAATATCTGCGTCAGCAAATGCAGCTGATATTTCAGGATCCTTATAGTTCCTTGAATCCAAGAATGAACGTAAACTCCATTGTAGGAGAAGCCATGCTTACCCATAAGCTGGTGAAAAAAGGACATGACTATGAAGACAAGGTAGTAGAGATTATTGAAAAATGCGGATTGGCCGCTTACCACGTAAACCGTTATCCCCACCAGTTTTCCGGTGGACAGCGTCAACGGATCGGTGTTGCCCGGGCCCTGGCCCTAAATCCCGACTTTATTGTTGCGGATGAGCCGGTATCCGCACTGGATGTGTCGGTACAGTCCCAAGTACTGAATATGATGAATAGTTTGAAGGACGAGTTTGGTCTTTCCTACCTGTTTATTTCCCATGACTTGAGTGTAGTAAAACACATCAGTGACCGAATCGGTGTAATGTATTTAGGTTCTTTAGTGGAACTATCCGGTAAGGATGATTTATACTTCAACCCGCTGCACCCTTATACCAAGGCACTGCTGGCAGCTATTCCCGAGCCGGATCCGAGAAAGATCAAAAAGATGGAAGCTATTAAGGGAGAAATTCCAAGTAACATCAATACCCCTTCCGGTTGTAAATTCCATACGCGGTGCCCTTATATGAAGGACCGTTGCAAGGAAGAAGTTCCGGAATTCAGAGAGCTTGAAAAAGATCACTTTGTAGCTTGTCACTTTGCAGAGGAGATTTAAATGTTTAATCGAAATCCATTCTCTAAAGATGAAGAGCAAAATTTTCCGAAAAAAGGAAGAAAAAAAGCCTTCGAAAAAAAAGAAATTGATGAAGATAAAAAAGATGTGGAATTTGAAAAAGGAGATTTTCTGGCGATGATGATCGCCTTTGGAATCTATGCGATTCCGGTTTTGATCCTTGTAATTTTATTCTTTTTAGGCATCACCTGGCTACTCTTCGGGTAGCTCCTCAATGAAAAGCCCCTATCCATTAGGGGCTTTTTTTTTAAAAATTCAAATAGTAAGGAACCGGAGAAATCTTATTGGATTTATGGTACAATTTAAGGTGCAGGAATAAAGAGAGATGGATAGGGGGATAAATCATGCATTACAACGTATTGATTGTGGATGATATGCCGGTCAATCGAAAACTCATGAAGAAAGTTTTGAAAAACAGCGTGGAAGAAGTGGCTTTTTATGAAGCGGAAGACGGCTATCAAGCCTTGGAAATGTTGGAAAAAAAAGAAATCGACTTAATAATACTGGATTTAATGATGCCTGGAAAAGATGGTTATCAAGTCCTAAGAGAGATCAAAGAGCAGGAGGCGTTAAAGGACATTCCCGTAATTGTAAACTCTGCGGTGGACGACATGGCAAGCATCAAACAAACCTTAACCCTTGGGGCGATAGACTACTTCACAAAGCCGATTACACCGGATCAGATGAAGGTAATTATTCCCTTGAAAGTGCATAATGCCCTGAAGTTTTATGAACAGAAAAAAGAATTGGTCAAGGCCAATGAAAAAATGATGCAGGAGATGAAGATCGCCAGTTTACTGCAGCAAGCCCTGATCACAGAGAAACAGGATTTAGATAAGGTTCGGGTTACCAGCAAGTATATTCCTTCCAGTCAAATCGGAGGGGACTTTCACGATTGTGTAGAGATGGATGACAAGGTATGGTTTATCATCGCCGACGTCACCGGGCACGGAGTGGCTGCGGCCATGGTATCCTCCATGGTGAAGGTGATTTTTAATCACGTGATCCAGGAGAGTAAAACGCCAAAAGAGGTATTGGAACAAATCAATCATACGTTTTACCACATGATGAGCGACAACCGCCACCTTTGTTTTTCCGCCTTTGTGGGACTGATCGAAGGGGATCGTCTAACCTATGCCAATGCAGGACATCCCTACGCCGGTCTGTACCGGGGGCAGCGGGATGAAGTGGAGAGTCTTGAACAAAACGGTTTTTTAATCGGGGTATTTGAAGATACGGACTATGAAGATGTAATCACTGCCATAGCCTCGGGAGATGTTCTCATCGCCTATACCGACGGCCTGTATGAAACAAAACTGGGTGAGGGAGGAAGCTCCAACAGCCATGAAACCGTATTTGAAGAAATGAAAAAGCATAAGGGGCTGATTTCCAGCAGTCAGGAAGCTTTTATGAAAGCCATGATTCGAAGCTTCGGAAAATTCGAAGACGGAGACTTTGAAGACGATGTGGCCCTGATGATGATTGAAGTAAAATCCTAAGTTCTTTTCTTGACAGAAGACCGGTGTTTTGTGTACAATAGATTAAACTTAAGAATAATCGAAAGGTTTAGACGGGAACAGTAGTTTAACCCCTTTGTTTTAAGAGATGCGACTCCAGGCTGAAAAGTTGCAACAAAGGATTAGATGAAGATCATCCCCGAACCGATTCTTAGAAACCTTTTTGGTTTTGAGTGCAGGGTGTTAGTCTATCCAAGCTTAAGGCCGGAAAAGGCAAGTAAAAGAATCCGTACAGAATACGTTACATTCCCCAGAGTGATAGAGAACCAGGTCGTTTTTTTCGAGATATTTTCGAATGGGACCGTCGGTTTTTTGTAATCAGGGTGGTACCGCGAATCCATCGTCCCTAAGGTTTATTTCCTGGGGACTTTTTTTATTTCCCGCAGAGCCCCTTCATCACAATAGATTCCGGGGAGAGGGAACGGGAAAAAGCATGAAGATACAATCAAATACGTTAAAAAAAGAAAAGGAAAGGACGATGCAATGTGAAAAACTTTAAAGCCTTGCCGAAGGACCCCGTTGCCAAACGGGAGCAGCAAGTCACGGATTTTTGGAATTCCAACAAAATTTTAGACAAAAGTATCGAAAACCGGGAGGGGAAAACCCCCTTTGTATTTTACGAAGGCCCCCCTACGGCCAACGGAAAGCCGGGAATTCATCACGTGATCTCCAGAACTCTGAAAGACTCCGTATGTCGTCATAAGACCATGAAGGGTTATCAGGTAAAACGAAAAGCGGGATGGGATACCCATGGACTGCCCGTGGAGATTGAAGTGGAAAAACAGCTGGGACTGTCCAACAAGCAGGAAATTGAAGAGTACGGACTGGAAAAATTCAATGATCAATGCCGGCATTCCGTGTTTACCTATGAAAAACAGTGGCGGGATATGACGGAAAAAATGGGTTACTCCATTGATCTGGATAATCCCTATATCACCTTGGACAACAATTACATCGAATCCGTATGGTGGATTTTGGATAAATTCTTTAAAGAGGACTTTATCTATGAGGGGCATAAAATTCTTCCCTACTGTCCAAGATGTGGAACGGGACTGGCCTCCCACGAAGTATCCCAGGGATACAAGGAAATCAAATCCAACACCGTAACCTCGAAGTTTAAGCGAAAAGACCATGATGAGTACTTTTTAGTATGGACCACCACTCCCTGGACATTAGCTTCCAACGTTGCCTTAGCCGTACATCCCGAGCATACCTACTTAAAAGTGAAGGCCCATGATGAAGTGTACTATGTGGAAAAAAACTTGGCAAAAAGAGTGGTAGGGGAAGAGTTTGAAGTGCTGGACAGTCTGCTGGGAAAAGACATGGAACACATGGAGTACGAACAGTTGATGCCTTTCGTCAAGCCGGATAAAAAAGCATTTTTTGTAACCGTGGCGGATTTTGTCAACACCGATGACGGTACGGGCATTGTACATCTTGCTCCCGCATTTGGAGAAGATGACTACCAGGTAGGACTAAAGTATGGACTTCCGGTACTGCAGCCCGTAGACGAAAAAGGAGAGTATACCGACACCCCATGGAAGGGCCGGTTTGTTATGGATGAGTCCGTGGATATTGACATCATCAAATGGCTGCACGGAGAAGGAAAGCTCTTTAAAAAGGAGAAACAGGAACACAATTATCCCCATTGCTGGCGATGCTCCACGCCCCTGCTGTATTACGGAAAGCCCAGCTGGTATATAGAAATGACCAGGATCAAGGACCGGTTAATTGAAAACAACAACAGCGTCAACTGGTACCCCGATTATGTGGGAGAAAAACGCTTCGGCAACTGGCTGGAGAACCTGAATGACTGGGCAATCTCCCGAAACCGGTACTGGGGAACCCCCTTAAATATTTGGACCTGTGAATGCGGAAATAAAACCTCCATCGGTTCCCGGGCAGAGCTTAAGGAAAAAGCGGTGGAGAAAATCGGTGATGATATTGAACTGCACCGACCCTATGTGGATGACGTACACCTGCACTGCGATCAATGCAGCGGCACCATGGACCGGGTGGAAGAGGTTATTGACTGCTGGTTTGACAGCGGGGCTATGCCCTTTGCTCAGCATCATTACCCTTTTGAGAACAAAGAAAACTTTGATGAGTTGTTCCCGGCGGATTTCATCTGCGAAGGGATCGATCAAACCCGGGGATGGTTTTATTCCCTGCTGGCGATTTCAAGCTTTGTAAAAGGGGTATCCCCTTATAAAAATGTGCTGGTAAACGACCTGATTCTCGATAAAGAGGGTAAGAAAATGTCAAAATCCAAAGGCAACACCGTGGATCCCTTTACCCTGTTTGAGAAATACGGTGCCGATGCCCTGCGGTGGTACCTGCTTTACGTATCCCCGGCCTGGACCCCTACGAAATTTGATATTGAAGGACTCAAGGAAGTAAAGAGCAAGTTCTTCGGAACCCTGGAGAACGTGTACAACTTCTTTACCCTGTATGCCAACACCGACGGAGTAAATCCAAAGGAATTTTTCGTAGAGTACAAGGACCGGCCGGAGCTGGATCAATGGATTTTATCGAAATACAACAGCCTGATCGGCGACGTGGATAAGGACCTTGCGGTATTTGATTTAACCAAAACCGTTCGAAAAATCCAGGACTTCGTCAACGAAGATTTATCCAACTGGTACATCCGACGGGCGAGAAGAAGATTTTGGGCCTCGGAGTTAAACGATGATAAAAAGGCGGTTTATAATACCACCTACGAAATCCTAAACGGTGTGGCAAGACTGATGGCCCCCTTCGCCCCCTTTATGGCGGATGAGCTGTATCAAAGCCTAACGGGAGAAGAATCGGTACATCTTGCGGACTATCCGGAAATGGACGAAGCTCTGGTACAAAAAGAAGTGGAAGAACCTATGGACCTGGTTCGGGACTTAGTGGGTCTTGGACGGGCCACAAGAGAAAAATCCAAATTAAAAGTACGCCAGCCCTTAAATAAAATCATCGTAGACGGTAGAAAAAAGGACTTAATCAACGGTCTGACCCCGCTGCTTAAAGAGGAATTAAACATCAAAGAGGTGGAGTTTACCGAGAACCTAAACGAGTATATGAACTTTAGCCTAAAGCCCAACTTTAAGGTGGCGGGACCGAAACTGGGGGGTAAAATCAAAGCCCTTCCCAAGGCCTTAAACGCCCTGGATCCCGATAAAGCCGTGGAAAAAGTTAAAACTGACGGCTTCCTGGAAGTGGAAATGGACGGAGAAAAGTTCACCCTCTCCGAAGAGGATCTGATGATCAACATCTCCGCAAAGGAAGGCTTTACCGTTGAGATGGACGGTACCAAATTTGTAATATTGGATACCTCTCTAACCCAGGATTTAATCGACGAAGGCTACGCCCGGGAGTTTGTTTCCAAGGTACAGCAAATTCGAAAGAACCAGGACTTTGAAGTACTGGATAACATCATAATCACCTACTGCGGAAATGAAGAAATCCAAACCGCAGTAGCAAAACATCAGGACTACATCAAAAAAGAAACCTTAGCCTTAGAATTAAACCACACCAGTGAGAAGTGCGAAGAAGAATACAACTTAAACGATCACCTCACCGGCATCGCAGTAAAGCGAGTGGAATAATAATTTTAAAAGAGGCCAAAGGGACAGAGAAGGGACAGAGGGACGGAGTAATTGTCCACTCTGTCCCTTTTTTCTGCAACGGAGCAAAACCGGACAGAGGACAGAGGTGGACAGAGGGGGACAGCGGGACGGAGTAATTGTCCTCCTCTATTTATTTTCATTGGAAAAAGCGTCGTACGGTCCTGTGGGTTTGGCCGAAAATTAGTGTAGACGTGTTTTTACTGCGGACAGCACCAATTTGCAGCTAAATATAAGATTTATTAAGGGGAATTCCTGATAGCTG
>SKRE01000147.1 GCA_007118655.1 Clostridiales bacterium
GAAATAAATTTCGCCATTTTCCCTTCCACAGATCGTAGTAAAGGGCAAAGTTTACCCCTGCAGCAATCATAAAAAAGGTGATCACCCAAAGGGTATAGCTGCTTTGATAAGCGCCGATGCTCCCATCCTTTGTTGAAAAGCCTCCGGTTCCCACGGTACCAAAAGTATGTACCAAAGACTCGTATAAGTTCATTTCTCCCAGATACAAGAGAAAGGTTTGCAAAATCGTCATTCCCAGGTATGCGGTATACAGTATTTTTGCCGTATCCTTTACCTTTGGTACTAATTTGTCCGACATGGGACCGGGACTCTCGGCTTTAAAAATCCGAAATGCCCCGACGCCAAGAGCTGGAAGTACTGCCAAGGTAAGAACTAAGATCCCCATTCCCCCAAGCCAGTGGGTTAAGGATCTCCAAAACAGGATTCCTTTGGGAAGCCCTTCAATTTGAACAAGAATCGTTGCCCCCGTGGTGGTAAGGCCCGATACGGTTTCAAAAAAAGCATCCACAAAACCGGGAATTACTCCGGAAAAAATAAAGGGAAGTGCTCCGAAAAATGATACCAGTATCCATCCGAAGGTTACAATACTAAGGGCTTCCCTGGCCTGCATTTTCTTCGATTTTCCACTGAAGGTTCTCATGGCTCCACCGACCAACATCAATAAAACGATCGTGTAAAAAAAAGGATAGGGACTTTCCCCATAATAAAGAGAAATTCCCAAGGGTCCAATTAATACTATGGACTCAAATAGAAGAAGGGTCCCTAAGACCTTTATAATTATCCCAAAGTTCACCGAATATCCCTCCTCTTGTTTTATAGAACAGCTTTTTTAAGATTTTGATCTCGGATTGAAGTATGAAAATAATCAAGCGTTCATCCGGTCCGATCACTGTATTCCCATCAGGAATGATCACTTCACCATTTTTTACAACCGCTCCAACAATTAATCCCTTGGGAAGATTTAAGGCTTTTAAGGGTTTTCCTACAATGCTGGAGTTCTCTTGGGTAATGATCTCAATTACTTCCGCTTCACCACCGAGTAGTAAGGACAATGCAGCCACTCTACCCCCTTGGGTATAGCGAAGGATTTCACTAGCGGTAATGAGTACCGGATTTATGGCAACATCAATTCCCAACTGCTCTATAATCGGCACATAGTTGGGTCGACTGACCTTGGCAATGACTTTTTCAACGCCGTGTTTTTTCGCCAAGAGGGCCACCAATAAATTCTCTTCGTCGTAGCCCGTCAAGGAAACGAGGGCATCGGTTTCTGCAATGTTTTCTTCTTTCAGTAAATGATTGTCCGTGGCGTCTCCGTGAATAATCAATGCCTCCGGCAATTCTTCCGCTAAATATCGGCACCGCTCTTCACTACGTTCCACTATTTTTACATGAACACCGGATTTTATCAGATTTTTTGCAAGATAATACCCGGCTTTCCCGCCGCCGAGAATCATCACCTTTTTCGCACCCTTTCGAACACTGGGCTTCCCGCATTCCACACAATAATTATCAACGGTTTTCTTCTCTCCGATCATGTATACTAAGTCCGTTTCTTTAATAATCGTATTCCCATGGGGAATAATAATTTCCCCATCCCGCTGAATGGCGGCGATCAACATCTGACGGGGCATTTGTAAATCTTTCAGCATGGTGTTCTTAGCCAAGGGTAAGTTTTTCGCCCGAAACTCCGTCATCACTACCTTGCCTTCGGCGAAATCCTCCATATGGAGGGCTTTCCCTTTGATCAGGTATTTGGATATTTCTTTAGCGGTTTCTCTCTCGGGGTTGGCGATATAATCGATATTCATTTCCTTTTTTATAAAGTTGATCTGATTCGAGTATTCCGGATTTCTCACCCGGGCTGCAACTTTTTTGCAGCCTAACCGTTTTGCCGTGGATGCAATCAGGATATTGGCTTCATCACTGCTGGTTACCGCAATTAACAGGTCCTTATTTCCCACCTTCAGGTTTTTTAATAAGGATAGCTGTGCTCCGTTTCCTTTTACGGTGAGTACGTCCAGTTGATTATCCGCACGATCCAGCGCAGAACTTTTCACATCCACCATCACTACATTATTCTCCTCAATGGTAAAGGCTTCCGCCAGCTTATAACCCAGTTTTCCGGCACCTACAATGATAATTTCCATACTGCTCATCCTCTCAATTAACAATATTGCTAACGATATATTTGGCTCACAAACCACATATGACATTGTTTCTAAATCCGCTTCGATGTACCCTCTATTATAAACGAAATCCGTTGAAATTCAAAATTTTTTAAAAATAGATAATTGCTCTTCATTATGATATAATACCTCTATCTTTAAGGGGTCTTTAATCAACTATCGGAAACCTTATCTTACCCTACTAAAAGGACTTGTTCAAGTATAGAATTTATGAAAAGTGTGGTGCTTTTTTCTATGAATATTTTAACCGGCAAAAACGTGAACCCGACCCAAGCAATTGTACTTGGATTTCTGAGTGTTATTCTTATCGGGAGTATTCTTTTAAA
>SKRE01000091.1 GCA_007118655.1 Clostridiales bacterium
ATTATTTTCAAACTACCCCGGAAATTATTTTCGGACACCGTGAAAGCCTTACCTAGTAACACCACAGACTCAATACTATGAATTTTTGGTTGGCTTCCGGTCTCGTCTTCTCGCAAAAAAAAGTGCCGGTAGTTTACCGGCACAATTTATTATTACTTTCTTGGAATCATCAATCGCTGCCCCACATAGATTCGATTCGGATCCGCAATCTTATTTAATGAGGCCAGCACTTTAACCGATACGCCAACATTCAAAGAAATTCGATAGAGGGTATCCCCCGATTTGACGGTATAATAATAGTACGGTGCTGGAGTTGTTGAGGTTTTAGATTCTTTTCTCGGAATCATCAGTCGTTGCCCCACATAGATTCGATTCGGATCTGCAATCTTATTTAATGAGGCCAGCACTTTAACCGATACGCCAACATTCAAAGAAATT
This sequence comes from Clostridiales bacterium, assembly GCA_007118655.1. Taxonomy (GTDB): domain Bacteria; phylum Bacillota; class Clostridia; order Peptostreptococcales; family T1SED10-28; genus Isachenkonia. The sequence goes on from SKRE01000091.1 coordinate 439, forward strand.
CGATAGAGGGTATCACCGGATTTTACGGTGTAGTAATAGAAATCTGCCGGAGCCGGGGTAGTGCCTGATGAAACATTAAGCAGTTTGGAAACCGTTACAAAGCCATATCCCTGACGTTTTAACTCTTTAATCATCTTGGGTAATGCTTCCAGAGTGCCGGTTGCCCCTTTTCCGGTGTGCATTAAAACAATGGCTCCAGGTTTAGCATTTTTTATTACCCGATTGTAAATGGCTGTTGCGGAATCACCCCTCCAGTCAATGGTGTCGATGCTCCACTGAATGGTATAAGGATATCCGGCTTTTCCCACACCCTCAAGCACATGATTGTTATAGGCGCCATAGGGGGCACGGAAAAGTTTTTTCGGATAAATTCCTGTAACATTTTTGATGATGGATTCTGTTCGCTGCAGTTCATTTTTCATCTGTGTCTTGGTTAGTTTTCGAAAATCAGGATGGGTGTAGGAATGATTTCCGATTTCATGCCCTTTACTCACAATACGTCGAATTTTGTTGGGATGGTGATTGACTCCTCCTCCAGTGAGGAAAAATGTTGCTTTGATTTTGTGAGCTTCCAGGATTTGCAGAATCTGGTCAATGTTAGTTCCGTCGGATCCATCATCGAATGTCAGGGAAACCACTTTGGGTGAAGAGGGTCCTTGATAAATGATTCGAGAAGATGCTGCTTCGATAGAAGTCCATGTTGTGGAAACAAGGAGGAGAACCATCAAGACGATGGCAATCTTTTTCATTGTAAATCCTCCTTCAAACGGAATATGGTACTACTGTATTTATACCCCCTATATCTTTCTTCAATCCTGCTTAAACACTGAAAACATAGGCTTTCAGCCTTATTTTTTATAAAATTTTCGGTAGAATATCCCTCCAGATTGCTCGAAGTATATCTTTGTGATTACTTTCATTATGGCCGGTGACAGTCACAACAGCGTTATAATCAGTTAACACAACACATAGCTGTCCATACATTCCATCAGCTCGAAATGTATTTGTCTGTGTACAGTTCCACACTTGATAACCGTAGCCGTTTTTAGTCTCCGCATCATTTTTTGAGATGGTATCCACCCACTCAGAATGCATACGGCTTACATAGTCTGCAGGTATAATTTCTCTGCCTTTATAGACTCCTTCATGGAGCAAAGTGATTCCTATTCTGGAAAATTCTTCGGTAGTTAAATATAGGCCTCCTGAGCAGGATGTATGACCTAGCTGACAGGTGTGCCACTGAGGATTTTCGATATCCAGCTTCTCGAATAACCGTGACTTTAAGTACTCGTGCATGGTACTACCGCTAACCTTCTCAATAATTCGCCCCAGCATATATGAGCATAAATCTTCATAAAAGAATGTGGTTCCCGGTTCTTTTTCCATCTTTCCCACAAAAAAAAGTTCCCCCCGATCCCTTTTATTATATTGATCGAAATCCTCGGACCTGTGACCTGAGCTCATTTGCAGCAGATGCTTAATAGTTATTTTTTCAGATCCGGGCTGCGCGATATTCCTGTATTCCGGAAAAAAATCCAAGACTTTATCTCCCAACTGAAAAAGTCCTTCTGCCTCACCGATACCCACACCTACCGAAGCAAAGGTTTTTGATGCGGAGTAAAGATTTTCCCGGTCATTGCTACGAAACCGGTGTTCTCCCCATACTTTTCCCTTTTGATACACATGAATCCCGTATACATTCAATTTGTCCTCTTTAGCTGAAAACCTGAAGTCTGTAAATAAACCCATACAAACACCTCCCATTAGATTATTAATTCAATTTCCTTATATTGATCTTATTAACCAAACTTTGAATTCCTTTTTATCCTGTCTAAGGTCATAACGGAATCAGCGCCATAGAATTTATTAAAAACCCAGTTCTTCATCAATAATGATGATTTCCGCTTCAATATTACTCATTTTTTTAAGATGAATATTCATCGTATTGCAGATCCGTTCTTCATTGGAACAGTCATAACAACGGTCACCTTTTACTGCACAGGGGGTGTTGTATCCAAGCCGTTTGGCATTTTGGGGCGCAGCTATGTTTCGAGCTCGCCAAATTGCCTTTTCCAGTGTCGGTTCAATTTTATTTCTTCCAAACACAAAATATGTTTTCTTATGCCCAAAAATAGCCCCTGCCACCCGATTTCCGGTACCGTCGATATTGACCATTTCTCCGGTTTCCGCAACCCCGTTAACCGAGGTAAAAAATATATCGGTAACTAAGGCCTTTTTTCCTATTTCAACAAAATCCTTCCCGGAACTGGCAGAGGGATCGATTACCAAGTTGTTTTCAGACAGTGCTTTTGCAAGTCCCATTGAATTAAGGGTTTCGGAGTCCCCAAAGCCAACAGATACATTCTTCACCTGTTCCAGCAGATACCCGGTGGCTTCTTGAATATTATCGAAGCAAGAAACTTCATACCGGTGCTTTTTCAACATTTGAATCAGCTTATCATATTTCATTTCTCCAACACCTTTCTCCTAAGATTTCTGCAAAACTATCTATCTAATCATACCACAAAACCCAGTTGGGTTTCTATTTGACCATCCCTTGGAAAAACAGGAATCTATAATTGAACACCAAAAAACCCCTCATCCAGAATAAACATTCATTAAGGGGTTGTCTGGTGTTTTATGGTGTTTTCTGTTTAAAGAGCGAAGTTTCTCTAATCTGCTTATAAATTTCACAGACTCTTTTACTTTAATACTTCTTCCAAAATCTCTTCTGTCTCCTCCGTTACCTGTTGCATCACTTCGATTATGATTCGCCGATTTGCTGGACAATCACATGGGGACCCTTTTTTTTAACTTATCCGGGGAAAGGAGGGTGATCTTCCCTCTGGAGAGCTTGATGATCCCCTCTTCCTGAAAGATTTTCAGCGTTCGGCTGATCACTTCCCTGGCAGTGCCGATTTCGACCGCAATTTTTTCATGGGTGGCTTGTAATGTGACCGATGCTTTTGATGAAAAATGTTCCTGGAGATACTTTGCCAGACGTTCTTCAATAGATAGAAAGGTTACCGCCTCTGTTCGAATCATAAGACTGGATATCTTCCGCAACAGTCGTCGAAGAAAGTACCGTTGAAATTCGATATTTTGGGACATCAGGTCTTCAAAATATTCCACGGGAATTCCTATCAGCTTCGCCTTCTCTTCCACAACGGTTATGGTGTTCAATGCCTCCTCTTTCATGATACAGGTTAAGGAGAAAAGACAGGCTTCCCCTCTTTTTGCCCGATAAAGAGTCATTTCCCTACCCTCCTCGGACAGTTGAAATACCCGAAGACTGCCTTGCAGAACAAAGTATACCTTTTGACAGACCACGCCGGCTTCTACGATCACCTTGTTAGGCTCCCCTTCAAGCATTTGGCTCCGGTTAATAAAAACCCTTTTCTCTTCGCTGTTTAAGGTTTTAAAAAACGGCAGCACCTCTTGTAATTGCTTTTCCATTGTTCTCTCCTTATCCATAGCTGCACCTGCTCGTTTAGGATTTATTACGAAATGAAAATCAAAGCTTTTCCTGAGAAATCCTGTCTTTTATCTCTTAGTACTCAATCGCTTTTTTTATGAAAGTGCCTTGATCCAAATCCGCGAAGGCCTGATTCAACTCTTCCTTCGTATTCATTACAATAGGACCGCCCCAAGCTACGGGTTCATCCAACATCTTTGAACTGACAAATAAGATTTGGGCTGGTTTATGGGAAGCGCGGATTTTCACTTGATCTCCCGTGGTTAATTTCACTGCGGTTTTCTCTTGAATCTGCTCTCCGGAAACAATAGCCTCTCCCCAAAGAGTAAAAAGCATAATTGATCGATCCTCATCGGTATCAATGGTAATGGAAGCATCAGCATCCAAATGAATATCATAGTAATTCAGCGGCAGATACTTGCTTTGGTAGCCAATATGTTCTTTGTATTCCCCGGCAAGCAGACGTAATTTTCCGTTTTCCAGGGGGATCTCTTGAATCTCCTCATTTTTAATGCTGTTATATTCCGGTGCCGTCATCTTATCCTTTGCAGGAAGATTAAGCCACAGCTGTACACCTAGCAGTCGCTCAGAGGCCGGCAGTCTTTCTTCATGCATAATTCCAGACCCTGCAGTCATCCACTGTACCTCTCCGTCCCCTATGGTGTCCTGATTCCCTAAACTGTCCTTATGGGTCATTTTTCCCCGGTAAACGTAACTGATGGTCTCAATGCCTCGATGGGGATGCAGCGGAAATCCTTTGGTATAATCCTCAGGATTGGTGCTGTCAAAGGAATCCAACATCAAAATCGGATCGTAATCATTGATGGTATCCGGGCCAAGTACCCGTACCAAGCTTACACCCGCACCATCCTTCGTTGGGAACCCTGTTATTTTCCGGTTAACTTTTCTTTCCATTAATATCCCTCCAGTATTATTATAGACAAGTCGAATCCTTGAGATATACGTTCCTGTCATTTTCCTGATAACTTATACCTCAAATGTATTTCTACCCTTCTTTGGGCTAGACTAACTCTTGTTTTTAGCACCGATGAAGTTAGATAAAATTGTGAAGCAGATCAAATCACCTTGTAGAGCATAAAATAAAATTTTCAAAATAAATACCGCCTCTCGTTTCAATTATGAACAGTTGAGGCGGCTTCATGATTTCATAGCTGATCCCGAAACTTCTCGAACGGGTCATTTTTTCAGCAGAAACGATTCTCCTATTTACTCTATTGATGATTCAACCTTTGGCAAAACCCGATCAATAAAAATATTTACTAGCGATGGATCAAACCGAGTTCCTGAATACTTCTTCAATTCCTCAACAGCATATTCTTTAGATTGGCCCTTTCGATAATTGCTCTCTTCGGTCATTGCAGCATAGGCTTCGACAATTGCACAAATTCGGGACTCCAGTGGAATTCCTTCTCCTTTCAATCCTCTGGGATACCCTGTTCCATCCCAGTGTTCATGATGGGCCAGCACATATTCTGCAATTTTCATAAAATCTTTGGTTATACTTAAGATTCTGTACCCTATTTCTGCATGGCGCTTCATTTCACCGTACTCCTCCTCAGATAATGTACCGGTATTATTGAGAATTTTATCGGAAATTGCAATTTTCCCGATATCATGAAGTCTTCCTAATATTTCCAGTTCTTTAATTTCACTTTCTGTCCTTTCCATCGCTTCCCCCATGGCACCGCAAATCTCAGAAACCTGCTTTGAATGGGCTTCCTCTCCAGGACTTTTTTGATTAATCAGGGAGATAATCCTATCAATAGCCTGACCGGTTACTCTGGGGCCTTTTAAGAGTTTATTTGCGTACATATGATCCTCCGCTTTTTTTAGAAGTTCTGAGATTTCCACATTTCGATCAGATTTCGTTGCGTATCCGAAGGAGACGGATACATCCATCCCTCGAATGGATTCATTATCTAAGGAGTGTTGTATTCGCTGGATTAGATTTACCGCTTCATTTTCATCGGTATTGGGAAGAATAATGGCAATCTCATCCCCACCGGTCCTTGCCACAATTTCATCCCTGCGACAATTTTTTTTGATCATTTCCGCGGTTTTCACCAAAAGTTCATCCCCCACCCCATGACCAAATGAGTCGTTAATTAGTTTTAATCCGTTCAAGTCCCCCATAATTATGGTAAGGGGTAAATTCCTTTCCATGTCCAATCGATTTAATTCGGTTTCAAAATAGCGACGATTATATAACCCGGTTAAATGATCCCGGTAACTGAGATATTCAATTTTCTCATTTTGCTTTATCTGTCTGGTAACATCCCGGGAAACCCCGATTATTCCTGAAGGATTGTCCAGTGCATCCCTTACAAAGGAAAGATGAAAAGCCAGCCACTTTTTTTCTCCGCTAGCCGTATAGTGCTCAATCGTGATTTCCCGGCTGCGGTTGGTATAATCCTTATTTTTTTCCTTTTCCAGTTCATCCTTTAAAATGGCCTTCATCCATTGAAGGGTTTCTTGAGGATATCTGTTTTCCGCCGGCAGCTCCTTGTACTCTTCATGGGAATATCCGAGAATCTCTTTAATGGGTCCGCTAGTGTAGGTAATATTAAAGTCAAGATCCATCATCCAGATCATATCGGAAATATTCTCCACTATAAATCGATTTTTCCGTTCACTGTTAAGTAGGGCCCGATCCAACCTGATTCGAGAGATTGTGGATAAGACATTATTTCCATACTGGTGCAGGAGAGCTTTTTCTTCCCTGGTATAGTAATGTTTTTTCTTTACTGCATCAAAACCGATAAACCCAAAAAGGGTTTCTCCCAAAAACAAGGGAACGGAAATCAAACTTCTGACCCCTTGGGACTCCAGATTATTCTTTACCGGATTCCTTTGAGGCATGGACTGAACATCGTCAATAACAATGGTCTTTTTTTGTTTATGCTTTTCCAACCACTCCGGCATTTCCTTCAGCGGTATGTCTTGCAGGATATTGAATTGCGGGTCAATGCCTTCTCTACACCACTCATATATGTTGTTACATAATTGATTTTTAAAATCATATTCAAAAATCAGCACCCGATCCGCAGCCGCAATTTCTGCAGCTCTGCCCATAGTTTCCTGTATAACGGAATCCAGTGTCTCCGATGTGGCATCCATCAATCGAGTGGATATATCCAGAAGAATCCCCTGATCTTCATTGATGACTTTTAATTGTTCCTCTACTTTTCGCCGATCGATTATGATCCCCAATTGCCTTCCGTAGATCTCCACAAGCGTGCGGTTTTCAAAAGATTTTTCCCTTGGCATAAAAATCGTAAAATCCCCCAGCATTACACTGTTTTTATGAATTTTTGCCACCACGACTTCCCCCAACCCAAGAATTTTTGAAAGCAAGCTCGATATTCTCTTAGGAATCAACCCATCCGCCAAATTATGAAGTGTTGGAAATTTTACGATGGTGCCTCCCTTAATCTTTTCCGCTCTTGAATTGTTCTGTTTCCATGCCTTTCCCACAGGATTTGAACCCATTATCTCTATCCCTTTTTTTATTTTCCAAGGATCTCCTGCGATGGCAACGGTTTTATACTTTCTTCCTCCTTCATGATAAAGATTTAAAGCGGCAAATTTCCCCTCGGATAATTCGAGCAGCGTATCCAGAATTCGATGATACTCCAACTCGACTTTGTCCTGATCGAGAAATACTGCCAAGGCATCGGATATTTTTTTTAATCCATGAATCTGTTTTTCTTCTTTGGTGACATCGATAAAGGAGACTGCAAAATATCCCGGTTCCGGAGAAAATACACTTCCTTTAAATCGTCGCCCGAGAAACTCCGCATATTGAATAAATTCCTTATATCCCCCATGCATTGCAACTTCGCCAAAAAAACTTATCCAGTCGAATGCACTCTCTTTTATTTCCGGAACCACTTCGGTAACCGGCTTCCCGAGAATCTTTCTCCCTTCGAGGCCGGTGATTTTTTCGTAAGTTTGATTTACTTCGAGGTATATATAGTTACAGGGCTCACCGGCTTTGTCCGTAATTATCTTATGATAGGCATAGCCTACTCCGCAATCATCTGTAATTTTCTTATATAGCTGCTGCTCGGACATCATTCACCTCTCCCTTCAACTATATTTAATTCAATTCTTCTGATTCTGCCCCTTTACATTTTTCTGTCAACTTTTCGATAAACTCTTTCATTATCCCGTCAATTTCATATCCATATCATTTATCCTAAATATACCCTGGTTTACTTAATAAATAACCAAAGAACAGAAAAAAAACCGGAAGATCAAAGGATCAGCACAAAAGGAATGAAAAAACCCTTGAAAACTGAAGCAATTCAGTCCCCAAAGGGTTCTTATACCAATTAAATTTTCAATTAGATCGAGCAGGGACTATATCCGCAGTCCTGACACTCACTGCAGCCTCCGGAGTGATTCAAGGTTCCTCCGCACATGGGGCAGGTGTCGGGATCAGTCTTTAACTGCTCTCCGGCCAACTGGTCGATTTCCTCCTGCAATTGTTCAATTCTTGATTTCTTGTTCTTCGTTTTATCCGTTGTCAGAATCCCCGCCCGGGCACAACCGTCACGGTAAATGGTAATTCCCTTCAATCCCCGTTCACCGGCATGGAGATATAGATCCTCCACCTGATCCACGGTAAACTCATTCGGTACATTCACCGTAGAAGATATACTGGCATCGATATATTGCTGCCAGGTTGCCTGCACTTCAATCCGTTCTTTATAATCCAGATTGGAAGTGGTTACGATATGGTCCGGCAGATCATCCTCATAGGAGAGATTATTTGCATTCATATACTCTTTTACAATCGGTGTAAATACTTTATAATAGGTATCTTCGTGATGTAAGGATTCCGACTTTCTCGTGTAGGCCACCTGGAAGATCGGCTCTACTCCGTTACTGCATCCCACTAAGGTTGCAATGCTTCCCGTCGGTGGTATCGTAAGGAGTTGAGAGTTTCGAAGACCATGTTCCTTAATCAATTCTATGACATCCGCATCCGCATTTTCCAGTAGAAACGGAGACCGAAGTAAGGCTTCCTCATTATATCTCGGGAAGGGACCGTCGGCTTCCGCCATCAGTGCTGACTGTCGTAAAGCTTCGTTGACCATAATTCTTCCGATTTGATGGATCAGGGAGATGGATTCACTGCTTCCGTAGCGAACACCCATCTTTATAAACATATCCGCAAGTCCCATGATGCCAAGGCCGATTTGTCGCAGATCCCGGGACATTTCCCGCTGCTGATCTAAGGGATGAAGGTTCATATTCTCGTCCAAAATCTCGTTTAGATAGATTACGCCGTTTCTCACCATTTCACCGAACTTCTCAAATTCAAACCGGGCATATTTCGTAAAGGGATGCTTCACAAATCCGCTTAAATTGATCGATGAAAGATTACAACTGCCAAAGGCCGGCAAGGTCTCTTCAGCACAAGGATTTACTCCTGCAAACTCAAAGCTCTTATCTTCACTCATCAAGTGCCAGGAGTTGATACGGTCCTTGTAAAGAATTCCCGGCTCCGCCATGTTCCAGTTGTTGTAGGCGAGTTTATTGAAAAGGTCCTTTGCCCGAACCACTTTTCGGATTTCTTCCCCGGAGGACTCCACCTTAAAGTACAATTCGTATTCCTGATCATTTCGTACCGCCTCTAAAAACTTATCGTCCACGTTTACAGAAATATTGGCGAAAGTCACTTTGTCCGGAACATTTTTCACATTAATAAACTCTTCAATGTCGGGATGATCGCAGTCCAGGTTCAGCATCAAAGCTCCCCGTCGTCCCCGCATGCCGATCAGTCCCGTAACCAAGG
>SKRE01000133.1 GCA_007118655.1 Clostridiales bacterium
AATGACGATGAAGAAGAAATAGAGGCTCCGAAGGAAAAAGATTCCTCGGATACTAGCGATGAAAAGAAACAAGGCTCTTCAGATTCCGATGAAAACAAGAGCTCTGAGAGTTCAACAAATCCTGAGGATAAGGATGAAGAAGAAAACAACAAGGGAAATGAATCCGATGAGGATGAAAAAATAGTTTGGGGAGATTTAGGGTTTTCACAGACCCTGGACGTCTTTTTACAGGACACCGAGGGGAAGATTACCCGAAGCAGTCTTGCGAAATTATCGGTGCTGTTTTATGAACAGTTGTCGGGAAATAAAGCGGTAGCCGCCTGGGATGAGACTTTTGAAGATACGAAAAATGCCTGGGTGTTAAAGGCCTACAATCTGAAAATTATTCCGGAGATGGAAAATCGAAAGTTTGATCCTGACCGGCGGATTACCCGTCAAGAGGGAGCCTACACCTTTTACCGGATCCTTAGAGCCCTGGACCGGCCCTATCCCAACGGGGATTTCAACCTGAAGGGGGCCGATGCGGACAGCATCGGAAACTGGGCCTATGAAGCCATGGGGTTTATGGATTATTATGAAATTCTGCCGAGAAGGGACAGCAACCGCCTGGACCCGGATAAGGAAATCACTGCAGGGGAAATCAAAGCCCTTTGGAACAATACCCGAAAATGGATCGACAGCTATGATCAATACAGCGACAGCCTCCAGGCACCAACGGGACTTTTCGTTGAGGAGGATCAGGGAAGTGCCAAAATCGGTTGGGACCCTGTAGAGGATGCGGATTATTATCACGTGTATGAAGGACTCTCCAAGGACGGACCCTTCCATGCATTCAATGATGAAACGGGACGGCCCTTAAAAGTGTATTGGGATCAGGAATATTCCCTACAGGTTACGGGTCTTAGGGAAGGACAAACCTATTACTATCGGGTCCGATCCGTCGTAGAGGGCATCCGTTCCTCTCAAAGCGAGATCGTGAAGATTACCGCAACCAATTCGCCGAATATGGATTTTGAGGATTATAGAGAGTATCTGATGAAAGACCACCGCCGCTTTAAAGTGGGGGATGCAGTTGTAGAGTTTGAAAACATTGAAATCACCCGAAGTTCCGAAGAAGGCCAGTTGTCCCTTCGATATTACCTGGACAAAGAGAACTCGAAAAAACTTCGAGGGCTGATCCGAAACGGTCAGCGGGAAGATATCAGAACCCTTTACGGCTACATTATTCGGGAGATGTCGGAGTTTTACGAAAAGGACATCGAGGCCTATATCGTCTACGAGGATTTTGGTTTAAAAGAGTATCCGAAGCAGTATCAGGATAACCGAATCGAACCGGATCCTATCGGACAGGATACCAACGGCACCTATTTTTTATGGTTTCCCTATTTGGAAATGATTCGAAATTATGAACAGGGGAGCTTTACCCATCGCTGGTTCTATAGAAATGAAGATGCTTAGATAAAGAGGGCGAACACCCAGCAGCTAAGTCAGGAGCGTCGGCGATTATGCCGGCGCTTTTTTCGGGTGGCCTGAGAAAACCGGGAAGCGCAAAGCCGGAGCCCAAAGTCTGAAGCACAAGGTTCGGCAGTATGGAGCACAGGTAAGTGATATGATATAATAGTGACATATCTAACGGATATAATTAACAATAAGTATGGACTAAAAATAAGACTAAAAATCCCGAAATAGAGAAAATCATCCTAAATAAGGAGGCCCCAATGGAAAACAAGCGAATTTTAATCGTCGAAGACGACCCCAACATCTCGGAGATTGTCAGTCTTTATCTGAAAAAAGAAGGTTATGAAGTGGATAAGGAAGCCGACGGAAAAAAGGGTTACGAACAGTTTTTGGCTAAGGCCTACGATTTGATTATTTTGGATTTGATGCTTCCCGGCATGGACGGGTACGAAATTTGCCGAAGAGTTCGGGAAACCAGCAATGTACCCATTGTAATGCTTACGGCCAAAGGGGAGCAGGAGGAAAAAATTAAAGGACTGGACATCGGAGCCGATGACTATATTCCCAAACCCTTTGATGTTCGGGAGCTAATGGCCCGGGTGTCGGCCAACCTTCGAAGACGGAAACTGGACCGGGAGGAAAATGCAGGGGAAGGAAACAGCCGCCTGGCCTATGATACCTTGATCTTCAATAAAGAAGCCTTTGAGGTTTCCCTAGACGGGGAGGTAGTGGAAATTCCCCGAAGAGAAGCCCAGCTGCTGCAGTATTTAATGGAATATCCCAATCGGGTGTTCTCCAGAAATGAACTGATTGAAAACATCTGGGGATGGGATTTTGAAGGGGAGGACCGGGTAGTGGACCTATACATCAAACGACTGAGACAGCGGTTAAATCCAAAGGAAGAAGTTTCCTGGAACATCGCCACGGTTTGGGGTATCGGTTATAAATTTGAGGTGAATAAGCCGTGAGAAAGTTAATCAATGAAGGAATGCAAAGGTTTCACGAAAAGTTTTGGACGGAAAACGGGTTTCGAAAATCCATCTTTCAAAAGATGATGCTGACTTATTTTTTAATCCTGATTATCAGCCTATTTCTGATCGCCTATATTACCAGTCAGTTTATGCAGCAACAGATATTGGACCAGCGAACCAGTGTGCTGGAACGGGAAGCCTTGCGGGTAAGCCGGATGTATGATCAGTTGGAAAACGGAGTCATCAGTACAGACCATTTTATGGAGACTCTGAATGTCATGCAGCAGGCGGAAAACGTGAATATTTCCATTATCTTTGAGGAGACCGAGGATATGGTGGCTATTGGTAATATCGGAAGGCTGCCCATCCAGTCCAACCGACCCACCCCCTCCATAGAAAATCCCGTTCGGCAGTACTTTACCGCACAGTTTGAGGGAGAGGAAGAGGAGGAATACATCCAAATGCTTACGGTGGCGGTTCCTTTGATTGAAGACGGACAGCGCTTTGGAGAGATTTTAATTTACAGTCCCATTGCCAACGTACAGCTGTTGACCCAGCAAATCAATCGAATTATTATGCTCAGTTTTTTCGGGATCACCATTCCCGTTACCCTTTTGCTGTACTTCTTTTCGAAGCGCTTCAGCCGCCCCCTGGTGGAGATGCGTAACGTGGCCCAAAAAATTTCCGAAGGGGAATACGGTCATGGAATTCCCATAAAAGGCAACGATGAAGTCAGTGATTTAGCCATCTCCCTCAACTCCATGGCCTATAAAATCCGGAACCTGGAAGAAATCCGGAAGGATTTGATTGCCAATGTGTCCCATGAACTGAAAACCCCCATAACCACGGTGCAAAACTTTATTCAGGGGATTCTGGACGGAGTGATCGAGGAAAAGGACGCAGAAAAGTACCTGGGCGTGGCCCTGGATGAAACCAAACGTCTGGGCAAACTGACCAATGAACTGTTGGAACTGTCCAGTTTTGAGAAAAAAGTTTCGCATTTGAATAAAGAATGGGTAAACCTGGAGAAATTGGTGAAGGAAGTCCTGATGCAGTTGAATTTTGAGATTGATAAAAAGCAGATTGAACTGATTGAAGAACTTCAGCCCGAGGTGCACGGTTATGTGGACCGCCTCCGTATGAAACAGGTGTTAATCAACGTGCTGAACAACGCCATCCGATTTACCCCGGAGGAAGGAGCCATTCGGCTGGAACTGATGGATCGGGGAGAGAAATTCTCCATAGAGATTATCGACAGCGGTCCCGGAATTCGCCCCGAGGAAATTCCCTTTGTATATGAACGGTTTTATAAAGGGGATAAAAGTCGGAAACGGACCACGGGCTTCGGCCTGGGACTTACCATCAGCAAGCATATTATGGATGCCCACGGAGGGGATATCAGCATTCTGTCCCTGACCCAGGAAGGGAAGGAAGCCAGAAGAAAAGAAATCCAGGCCCGTTCCCGGGTGGATCGATACAATTTAGGGGCCTTCGAAGGAGAAATGGTGATCAAACCCTACAAAAGGGAAAAGGATCTTCAGGATCCCCGGGGTCAGGGCTTTTTAATGGGCGCCCATATTGTGGTGGAGGCACCGAAGAATTAAGCCTTAACTAAAAGCTTAACTAAAAATTTATTAAACTTAGCTGAAAAATCTAATTGAAAAAAACGCAGCAAAAATAAAAAAAGATGGCGCTTCTTGAGATTTCTCAAGAACGTCATCTTTCTTTTAATTACTCGCTATATATTTTTAAAACCTGGGAGGATTAATCATCAAGATCTTCATCGACCTCTTCTTCTGCGGGTGCTTCATCACCGTTGAAAGCATCTTCCGGATCAATGTCGTTTTCACTCTCACACCCGACAAATCCTAATAAGGCTAAGCTGAGAAGCCCGGCAAAAATCATTTTTTTGATATTCAGTTTCATTTAGAAGTTCCCCCTTATAAAATATTTTTTTAATAACCTTTATTAATCTTAGCACGAAGATATGTCATTATAGTGTCAAAAAATTATAAAGATGCAAAAGACAGAAACAAGCTGCAAAAGAAAAGCCCCGAAGGGGAGAACTCCGGGACTTTTCAACTTCTATTTCATTAAGGAGAATGAAAGTAAAGAAAAAGTTTTCATGTTGCTGTTTTGCTGTCTTACATAAACAAGTTACTGTTGATCGCTGTTAATCATCAAGTCCTTCGTCTTCATCTTCTGCCGGTGCTTCTTCCGGTGCTTCTTCCGGTGTTTCTTCCGGATCGATGTCTTCTACTTCGCCGCACCCGACAAAACCGATTAAGGCTAAACTAAGGATTCCAGCTGCAAGCAACTTTTTGACATTCATAAATGAATACCTCCTTTAAATATTTTGCCTTTATCTTTCAAAAGGGAATAAGCTGATGACGATCTTTGCGTCAGTGACTTATTATGTGTACAATACTAACAGGTAAATGTGTCATGATTATGTCGATTAAAAAATATTTTTAATTTATGGTACAATAAGAAAGCAACCGGGGATAAAAGGGCTTCCCGCCCCGGGATCAGATACGAAACACAGGAGGAGTTCATTGGAATGATCGGTTTGTTGAAGAATATAGTTGAAAGATCAAATATTATTATTGAGAAAAGTTGAGGTAAATCATATGAATGTGATGAGTTTGGAAAACGTTAAAAAAAGCTATACGGAAAGAATGCTGCTGGACGGAATCAATCTGGGAATCCAGCAGGGAGATAAGATCGGAATCATCGGGGTTAACGGGGCAGGGAAAACCACCCTTCTTCGAATTATTGCCAAAAAAGAGGTGCCCGACAGCGGAGAAGTGATTCATCGGGGAAATATCCGGTCCCATTATCTGCCGCAAAATCCGGAGTTTAAAGAGGAACACCGGGTCTTAGAGCAGGTGTTTTACGGGGAGGATCCGAAGATTCAGCTGCTGTACCGATATCAGCAGGAAATGGATAAAGGGGAGCCTTCAGGAGAAAAAATCATTGAACTCAGCGGTAAAATTGAGGATGAAAATGCCTGGGATCTGGAAAAGGAAGCCAAGGGAATTCTCACAAGGCTTGGGATCACCGACTTTACCCAGCAGGTAGGAAAACTTTCGGGAGGGCAGCGAAAGCGAATAGCCTTAGCCTCCGCCCTGATTCAGCCCTCGGAGCTCTTAATTTTGGATGAGCCCACGAACCATTTGGATAATGAAATCATCGACTGGCTGGAGTCCTATTTAAAAGAAAAACAAACCACTTTGGTAATGGTTACCCATGACCGGTATTTTCTGGACCGGATTGCCAACCGCATCGTAGAGGTGGACCGGGGAAGTTTATACACCTATGAAGGAAACTACACCCGGTACCTGGAGGAGAAATCCGCAAGGGAAGAGAAAAACCTTCGGGAAGTGGAAAAAAAGAAAAGTCTGTACAAAAGCGAACTGGAATGGATCCGGGCCGGGGTTCAGGGCCGTGGAACGAAACAAAAGGCCAGAATTCAGCGCTTTGATAAACTGAAGGAGGACAAGGAGGGGCAAGGGGACAGTCAGATGGAAATCTCCGTCGGGGCCACCCGCCTGGGAAGAAAGGTGATCGAAGCGGAAAACATCTCGAAAAGTTTCGAAGAGCCCTTCGAAGGGCCCTCGGAAACCTTCGGGAAAGAAACCGGCTCTATTACCGTGCCCCTGCTTAAGGACTTCTCCTATACGGTTTTGCCAAAAGACCGAATTGGCATCATCGGAGAAAACGGCAGCGGAAAAACCACCTTAATTAATATCCTCAGCGGCAGGATCAAGGATTTTGAAGGGGTGTTGGAGATTGGAGAGACCGTAAACATCGGATTTTATGCCCAGGAGATGGACCCCCTGCCCGAGGATCTTCGGGTGATTGATTACATCCGCCGGGAACGGGAATATATAACCACAAAGGACGGCAGCAAAATCAGCGCATCCCAGATGCTGGAACGATTTTTATTTTCTCCCGAGGACCAGTGGACCTTGATTCGAAAATTATCCGGAGGGGAAAAACGAAGGCTCTATCTGTTAAATATCTTAATGCAGTCCCCCAATGTGCTGTTTCTCGATGAGCCCACCAATGATCTGGATATTAAAACCTTAAGCATTTTAGAGCAGTACCTGGATGAATTTCCCGGAGCGGTAATCACCGTATCCCACGACCGCTACTTTATGGACCGTACCGTGGATAAAATTTTCTCCCTGGAAGCCTACAAGATCTACGAACATACGGGGAATTACTCGGATTATCTGGAGCGAAAAGCCCAGGGGAAAAAGGGAGCGGTGATCGGAAACGCTCCCCGAGCCGCCAGAAATGCCGAGGACCCTTCGAAAGGGAAGGCCGGGGAAAACGGCGGCAGCGGCGGAAACAAGGGGGCAAACAAAACCGAAGATAAACCCCCGGATAAACCGAAAAAACATCAATTGAAATTTTCCTATAAGGAAAAACAGGAGTTTAAAACCATCGACCAGGATATATTGTTGATTGAAGAGGAACTGGAACTAATTGAAGGAGCAATCGAAAAAGCCGCCGAGGATTTTCAAAAACTCCAGGAACTGTTGGCCCAAAAGGCAAAAAAAGAACAGATCCTGGAAGAAAAGATGGAACGATGGGTGTATTTAAACGAGTTAAAGGACGCCATCGAAGGTTCGGAATAGGAGCTGACGTAGATGAAAGGCAATCGACTGGAAAAAGCAACAAAATCAGCGATACTGGTAATGGTCCTCACCAGCCTTAGTAAAATCATGGGATTTCTGCGGGAAATGCTCATCGGTTTTCGCTTCGGTCTGGGTGGGGATACGGATGCCTTTTTTATGGCCATGACCATCAACGGGGTCTTAATTACGATTATTGCCTTGGCTCTGAGACAAAGCATGATTCCGATTTTTACCGATATCCGGGGGAAACAGGGGGAATACGAAGAAAACCGGTATCTCAGCCGATTCAGCCTGCTGATTTTCTTAGGATCCCTGGTGTCCATCGGGGTATTTTATGTGGCGGCCCCTCTTTTGGTCAGCCTCTTTGCCATCGGCTTTGAGGGCGAGATTTTCGACTTTACCGTCCGGCTGGTTCGAATCGGCCTGCCCAGTATGGTGGCGGTGGTGCTGACCGATGTGTTCAATGCCTATATACATAGTAAGGAAAACTTCGGCATTCCCGCATTGATGGGCATCCCCTTTAACATTCCCTTTTTTATTTTTCTGATTTTTATGGGGGAGCAATACGGTCTTTCGGGACTGATGATTACCGCGGTGGCGGCGAATTTTCTTCAGTGGCTGTTAACCATGGGGTTCAGCAGGAAAATCGGATGGCGGTATAATCCGAAAACCACCATCGGGGACGCTTTGCAGGATAAAAATGTAAAACGCACCTTTATGTTCGTGGGACCGGTGATTTTAGGGACCATGGTCAGCAAATTCAATGTAATTGTGGATCGGGCCCTGGCCTCGGGACTGGTGGCGGGAAGCGTTTCCGCCCTCAGCTATGCGGAAAAGGTGAAAGCCCTGGTCTACGGAGTATTTATTTTAACCTTGGTGACCATCATTTATCCCATACTGGCAAAGGAGGGGGATGAGAAAAATCCCGCCAATTTTAACCGGATGCTGTTAAAAGGGATCAACGTCATGCTGCTGATGACCATACCCGTAGCCGTGGGGACCATCCTTTTGGCGGAGCCCATGATCCGGGTGCTGTTTCAGCGGGGGGCCTTTGATGTCTGGTCAACGAACATGACCGCCTTTGCCCTCAGCTTTTATGCCGTCGGATTCGTGGGCATCGGGGTTCGTGAAATGCTGATCCGGGGTTTTTATTCCCTCAAGGATACCAAAACCCCGATGGAAAACGGGATTTATGTGGTGTCTTTGAATGTTGCCCTGAATCTGCTGTTCGTCCGATTTTTCGACCACGGGGGATTGGCGCTGGGAACCAGTGTGGCCTCCATCCTCGGGGCGTATCTCCTTTTAAAGGAGCTCCGTAAAAAAATCGACATCGGCGGCGGCCGGCAGATGCTTCTTTGCGCAGCAAAATCCGCCGTGGCTTCCCTGGCCATGGCCGGGGTCATCTTTTTCGGTGCGGGCTACTTCCGCACCGGATGGTTTGTCAGGGCCGCCGCCTACCAAGGCCCGGTGCCGGAGCTCTTCATGCTGCTCCTGGCCATCACCCTCGGCGCAGGGGTGTACTTTTCAGTATTGTACTTCTTCAAAATTGAAGAAGTGGAAATGCTGAAGGGCCTGCTCCTCGATAAAATATCCCAAAAGAACAAAGAGGACAGCGGGACGAAAGAGGACAGCGGGACGGAGTAATTGTCCTCTTTTGGTAAGGTTGCAGAATCAACAGTATTTTTCAGCATCACTTACATTAATAAAATTTAATTTCCGGTTGCAGCAAAGACTGGAATATAAATTATTTGTATCATACGTAGGTAACAAGAATTTGACCTAGGGGGGAAGTTATGGGGATCACTGTCAGAGCCTTTACAAGGGAAGATCTACCAGTTATGATCATGATTTGGAACGATATCGTTGAAGAGGGAAATGCTTTTCCTCAAACAGAACTTCTTGATGAAAAAAGGGGAATGGATTTTTTCACTAGTCAATCATTTACCGGGGTGGCAACTGAGAACGAGACGGGTAAATTGGTTGGACTGTATATCCTGCACCCAAATAACGTGGGAAGATGCGGACATATTTCCAACGCAAGCTATGCTGTGAAAAGCGATGAACGGGGAAAAAAAATCGGTGAGACTTTGGTTTTGCACAGTATTGAAAAAGCAAAGGAAATCGGCTTTAGAATACTGCAGTTCAATGCTGTGGTAGTCACAAATACTGCAGGGCTTCGGTTGTATAAAAAGCTGGGATTTGTTCAGCTGGGGGTGATCCCGGAGGGATTTCTAATGAAGGACGGAAGTTATCAGGATATTATGCCCCATTATTATATGCTGTAAACAGGCAGGACCCACTGTATTTGAAACCCTCGTTTACTTCGACAACGATTATGACATATAATTGATCCGAAGGCTTATGGGGACGTCTTCCCCGGGGAGCTTTGAATCTGGTAACAAAGCTTTGCAAAGCAGTATTCCGATAGTTTCGCCTAGCCTCGCCGAAGATTTTCTTCCGGGGGCTTTTTTTTATGCTCTTAGGTAAAATGCTGCGTCAATCCGCCAAAAAAGTTGTCAGAAAATAGAAACTTCGGGGACGGTACTTGAATTTTATGATAAAGGGTGTATAATGTGAAGTATGGTAAGGAAAGCTGGAAAGCGGCAAAATTGTAGAGCACAGTGCAAAGAGCAAAGAGCAAAGAGCAAAGAGCAA